>NZ_JBFBAD010000011.1:0-133103 GCF_040682075.1 Actinoplanes sp. NPDC051411
ATCAACGCCGCGTCGGTGGCCGTGTACGCGTTACCGGCCGGGCCCGCGGGGGCATTAACCGCCACTCGCTCGCCGGCGGCGAACTGCCCCCTTCGCCGCCGGCGTCCGCCCCGTTCGGTTTCGAAGGCCCGGTCGACGCGCTCAGATTGGTCGAAGCAAGCCTCGAGGACAGGCCGTTCGCGCTGGTGGCAGGACAGGTCGGAGGCTCCGGCGCGCCCGGCACGGCCCGATGCGCGGCGATCGGCGTCTCGCCGTTGTCCGGCGGTGTGGCGGAAACCCGCGCCGAGGGACCCTTCGCGGCCGGGCTGCGCGCGGCCGGCGTCACCGGCATCGTCCTCTATGGACGCGCTCCCGAGCCGGTCTGCGTGGTGATCTCCGACGGCCGGGCGACGATCGAACCGGCCGGTGACCTGTGGGGAAGCGAGACCGGTCCGGCAACGGACCGGCTGCTCGAACGGCACGGCTCGGGGGCCGCGGTTGCCGTCATCGGTCCGGCGGGAGGGCGGCAGATCCCGTACGCGTCAATCGTCACCTGCCGTCACCACCCGCTGCCGCGACTCGGTCTCGGGGCCGTTCTGGGCGCCAGGAACGTGAAGGCGATCGTCGCCGTAGGCGACGCGCCGGTGCCGGTCGCCGACCCGGCGGCGGTGGCCCGCATCGCCGCCACCTATGCGGCCGAGGCGGCCACCAACCAGCTCACCGTCTGGCAGCGGGGAACACCCGGGTTCGGGGTGTGGGCCGGCGAACCCGGATATGCGCCGGTCGACGGCTTCACCGACACCACGCGCGGCGGCGGGCTCGGCGTCGTGCCCGACGCCATCGCCCGCGCCGCGGGCGTCGCGGCCTGCCCTGGGTGCCCCACCGACTGCATCAAGGTGTACGCGGGAGCCGGCCTCCACCAGGAAGCCCTGGCCATGCTCGGGCCGAACGCCGGGATCGCCGACCCGTGGCCGTTGCTCGCCCGTTGCGAACAACTGGGCCTCGACCCGGTCGAAGTCGGGGCGGCGCTGGCCGAAGCGGTGCTGTCCGGGGCGGAGGTGCCGGTCGGGCCCGACCGGATCGAGCATCTCCCGGCGGCCCGGATGACCACCAAGGGCGTGGCTGTACCGCCGTTCGACCCGCGGGTGCAGCCCAACCTCGGCCTCGCCTACGCGGTCTCGCCGATCGGGCCGCGCTACGACCTGATCGAGCACGACCTCGACTTCGACCCGGACGAGGGGATGCCGTCGAGCTTCCCCGAGATGCGACGGCTCGGGGTCGAGGTGCCGCGGCCGCGCGGACGGCTCGATGTCGACGGGACCGCGCAGTTGATGCGGTTGTGGAGCGGGCTGGACGCGCTCGGCGTGTGCCTGTTCGCCGCGACGCCGACCCGGCCGCTGCGGCTCAGCCAGGTCGAGGACCTGGTCGAGGCGGTGACCGGTCGCCGGCCCGACGTGCTCGCGCTGGGCGCCGAACGGCTGCGGCTGCAGTTCGCGATCAACCGCCGGCTGGGGTTGGGGCCGTCCGGCGACACGCTGCCCGACCTGTTCTTCGACGAGCCGGTGCGGGCCGGGCGCTACACCGGGTCGGTGCTCGACCGGGCCGTGTTCTCCGAGGCGGTGGCGGCGCTCCGCGAGCGCCTCACGAGCCCGTGATCATCCGGCGAGCCGGGGCGTGACCAGGCCGGTCTCGTAGGCGAGGACCACCGCCTGGACGCGGTCGCGCAGGTTGAGCTTGGTGAGGATGCGGGTCACGTGGGTCTTGACCGTGGCCTCGCTCAGGCGGAGGGCGGCCGCCAGTTCGGTGTTGCTGAGACCGCCGGCCATGAGGACGAGGACCTCGCGCTCGCGCGGCGTGAGAGCGGCCAGGTCGCGGTGCGCGGCGGCACACGACGGGTCGGAGCGGGCGAAGCGTTCGACCAGGCGGCGGGTGATCGTGGGAGCGAGCAGGGCGTCGCCGGCCTGGACCAGGCGCACGGCGTGGACCAGGTGGTCGGGGGTCACGTCCTTGAGCAGGAAGCCGCTCGCTCCGGCGCTCAAGGCCGCATAGACGTACTGGTCGAGGTCGAACGTGGTCAGCATGACGACGCGTACGGGGTCGCCGGCCGTCGTGAGCGGCGCCTCGGCGAGGATGCGCCGGGTGGCCTCGAGGCCGTCGAGACCGGGCATCCGGATGTCCATCAGGATCACGTCGGGCCGCAGGCGGCGAACGGCCGCGATGGCCTCCTCGCCCGTGCCGGCCTGCCCGACCACCTCGATGCCCTCGGCGGCCAGGATCATCGTGAAGCCGCTGCGCACGAGCACCTGATCGTCGGCGATCACCACCCGCGTCACTGCGTCCTCCGCATCGCGATCCCGGTCATGCGGTCGCCTCCAAGGGGAGCCGGGCCGTCACCCGGAAGCCACCGCCGAGCCGGCGGCCGGTTTCCAGGGTGCCGCCGTAGATCTTGAGGCGCTCGGCCAGCCCGAGCAGGCCGGTGCCCGAGCCCGCCGCGGCCGCCGGAACCGCGGTGCCGGGCGGTGGCGCGTCGTTGACCACCTCGATGACGAGGCCGTCGCCGTCGGCCCTCACCGCCACGTCGGTCGCGGCGCCCGGCGCGTATCGCAGGGCATTGGTCAGCGCCTCCTGCACGACCCGGTAGGCCGTCAGGTCGAGACCGCGGGGCAGGTCCACCGGCGTACGTCGGGAAGTGACCGGCAGGCCCGCCTGCCGGACCGTCGCGATCAGCTGATCCAGCTGTTCCAGGCCGGGCTGCGGATGCAGCATCTCGTCGCCCGGGCCCGGCGTGAGCAGGCCGAGCAGGTGGCGCAGCTCGGCCATCGTCTCGCGGCCGCTCGACTCGATCGCGGTGAGCGCCTCGCGGGCCAGGCCGGGCTGGGCGTCGATGACCTTGCCGGCGGCACCGGCCTGGATCGTCATCACGCTGACGTGGTGGCTGACGACGTCGTGCAGCTCGCGGGCGATGCGTGACCGCTCCTGGGCGACCGCCAGCCGGGTCGACGCCTCGGACCGCTCGGCCGACGCGCGCACCCGCTCACGGCCCGCCCGGACCGCGGCGCCGATCAGGCCGACCGGCAGCAGGATCACGAAGACGCCGGACCAGTCGGGCAGGCTCGGCCAGGTGTTCTGCTTGACCGCGACCATCAGCAGGCAGGCGGCGAGCAGCGTGCCCATCGACAGCCAGAGCCGGCGGCCGAAGGCGACCGCCGAATAGGCGCCGATGATCACCGCGAGCAGCGATGCCGGGTTGCTCTCGACGTCGAGGGCCAGCAGCCAGCCGAACTGGGTCGCGAAGAGCTGGATCGGCCATCGTCGGCGGACCAGCAGCATCAACACGACGGCCAGGTTTTCCAGCATGTCGGGCAGGGTGTCGGAGAAGCTCGGCGGCGGGGGCGGGAAGGGTGGCAGCGGCATGGGAAACGGGCCGATCAGAAACGGTGCGTCGCCGTTCGAGCTCTCCGTGTTCCACCCGGTGCGCGCGTAATAGATCGTCGCGATGCCGAGCACCACGACCAGCGCGACGTCGAGTCGGCGCGGGGTGAGGTAGCGAGGCATGGGCTCATTCTGCGGATCCGGCGCCGCGCCGGCATCAACCCAGGGGTTTACATCCGCGAGTTGACGGCCGTGCCGGGGTTCAATCCTCGGGTTGATGTGCCCTCGGTGCCCGCGCTCCTACGTTGCCGGGCATGGACAATCTGGTGCGCCTGCGGACAGTGGTCAAACAGTACGAGCCGGCCGGACCGCCCGCCCTCGGCGGCGTCGACCTGACCGTCGCACCCGGTGAAGCGGTCGCCGTGATGGGGCCGTCGGGCAGCGGGAAATCGACTCTGCTCAACCTGGTCGCCGGGCTCGACCGGCCGAGCGGCGGCGAGGTCGAGGTGGCCGGCACCGTGCTCAACCGGCTGTCCGAGACCGCGCTGGCCCGGTTCCGGCGAGCCAACATCGGCATCGTCTTTCAGTTCTTCCACCTGCTCGACGAGCTGACCGCCCGCGACAACGTGCTGCTGCCGGCCCAGTTGGCGGGCAGCTCCCGCCGGGCCGCGCGGGCCCGGGCCGACGAGCTGCTAGAGGCCCTCGGGGTGGCCGGCCGGGCCGACGCCTATCCGGCCCGGCTCTCGGGCGGCGAGCGGCAACGGGTCGCGGTGGCCCGCGCCCTGATCAACCGGCCGCCGCTGCTGCTGGCCGACGAGCCGACCGGTGCGGTCGACGCCCGGGCCGGTGCCCAGGTGCTCGGGCTGCTGCGCGACCTCAACCAGGGCGGCCAGACCGTGCTGCTGGTGACCCACGACGAGAGTCTCGCCAAGGGTGCGGCAACCCGGATCGAGACGATGCGCGACGGGCGGTGGGCGGCGTGAGGGCGGTTCTCTCGCTGGGCTGGGCGGCTGTGCGGCGGCATCGTGTGCAGAGCGCCATCATCGCGGCGGTGGTGCTGCTGTCCAGCGCGACCGCGGTCCTCGGCCTGGGCCTGCTGGTCGCGTCGGACGCGCCGTTCGAGAAGGCCTTCCAACGGCAGCACGGGGCGCACGCCGCGGCCGCGTTTCCGCCCGGCGTCGCGGTCGCGTCGACCGCGAACCGGCCGGGCGTGACCGCCGCCGCGGGGCCGTTCGGCACGTTCACCGCCGGGCCGTCGATCGAGGGGCGGGCGCTGATGCCCGCCGGCCTGATCGTCGCGCGGTCCGACGCGGGCGGCGAGGTCGACCGGCTCGCGATCTCGCACGGCCACTGGCTGACCGGGACGGGCCAGATCGTCCTGTCGAGCGATGTGCCCGGTTACGGCCGGGACTGGCACATCGGCGACCGGGTCACGCTCGACCTGCCGAGCCGGCCGACGCTGACCGTGGTGGGCGTCGCGGGCTCGGCGACCCGGACGGCGAGCGCGTGGGTGTGGCCGGGCCAGTTCACCGCGACCGGGCGGCAGATGCTCTACCGGTTCGCGTCGGCCGGTTCCGAGACCGCGGTGCGCGCCGGGCTGGCCACGGCCACGGCGGGCTTCCCGCTGACCGGCTCGACCAGCTACCTCGCGGTCAAGCTGAGCATCTCGGCCAACCTCAAGGCGATCGTGCCGTTCGTGGTCGCCTTCGCGCTCCTCGGCCTCGCGATCTCGGTGCTGATCATCGGTAACGTGGTGGCGGGCGCGGTGGTGGCCGGCTTCCGCGCGATCGGCGTCCAGAAGACGCTCGGCTTCACCCCGGCGCAGGTGGTGCTGGTCCACACCGGACAGATTCTGACCGTGGCCGTGCCGGCCGGCGTGGCCGGGACCGCGCTCGGCTACGCGGTGTCGTTCCCGATCCTGTCCCAGACCGCCGAGGCCTACGGCCTGCCCGGGTCGACGTCGGTGCCGCCGTGGGCGGGACTGGCCGTGCTGTTCGGCCTCCCGCTGATCGTCGGTGCGGTCGCGGTGGTGACGGCGGCCCGGGCCGGCCGGCTCCCGGCGGTGCAGGCGATCACCGTCGGTCGCGCTCCGCGGACCGGTCGCGGTTTCCGCGTACGCCGTGCCCTGGCCGCCAGTCGCCTCCCGCAGCCGGTCGCGTTCGGCTTCGGCACCCCGTTCGCCCGGCCGGCCCGCTCGGCGGTGACCGTTCTGGCGGTGCTGCTCGGCTCGGCGACCCTGATCTTCGCGATCGGCTTGGCGACGTCGCTGTCCCGGGTGGTGGCCGACTTCGACCGCTCGGCGGCAGCGCCCGTCCAGGTCAGCATCGGTCCCGGCCCGGGTGGTGCCGGCGGTCCTGGTGGGCCGCCGGGATCCAACGATCCGGTCGGCGCCGGCCGCAGCACTGATGTGGCGGCCGTGCGGAAGACCATCGCGGCGACGACCGGGACGGCCCACGTCGTCGGGATGACGCCGGTCGACGGCAGCCTGGCCGGGTCGAGCGCGCAGATCGAGATCAACGCCTACGACGGCGGCGCCACCTGGACGGGCTATCCGATGCTGTCCGGGCGCTGGTATCAGACCCCGGCCGAGGCCGTGGTCTCGTCGCGGATGCTGCACCTGACCGGCACCCGGGTGGGCGACTTCATCACCGTGACCACCCAGCAGGGCAGCCGCCGGCTGCACATCGTCGGCGAGGCGTTCACCAACGGCAGCGGGTCAACGCTGATCATGGATGCCGCCGGCCTGCCCGACCCGGGCGACCCGATCGTGTTCGAGGTGGCGTTGACGCCGGGCACCGGCACCGGCACCTACGTCCAGCGCCTCAACGACGCGCTGGGCGAGACCGCGGTCGCCCAGAGCACGACCGCCGCCCAGGACCACGAGAGCATCCGGGTCGCCCTGGCCCTGATCGGCACGCTGAGCCTGCTGCTCTGCGCGGTGACCGCCCTCGGCGTCCTGCACACGGTCGTGCTCGACACCCGCGAACGGGTCCACGAGATCGGCGTCCTGAAGGCGATCGGCCAGACCCCGCGCCAGGTGCGCATCACGGTGGTGTCCTCAATGGTCGCGATCGGCCTGGCCGGCGGGGTGCTGGCGGTCCCGCTCGGCGTCCTGCTCCACGGCGTGATCATCCGCGCGATCGCCCGGGCCGCCGGCACCGGCATGCCGCACGAGGTGGCGGCGGCCTACGGCGCCCCGGAACTGATCGGCCTGGGCGCCGCCGGCATCGTCCTGGCCGTCATCGGAGCCCTGATCCCGGCCGGCTGGGCCGCCCGCACCTCGGTCGCCGCCGCCCTCCGCGCCGAGTAGCCAGGCCGCCCCGCCCCTCGGCAAGCGGAGCGGCGGGGCCCCGTCGGCGGGTGCCGGGCGGCGAGGTGCTGGGTCGCCAAGCGGGAGAGCGCCCGGGTCGGGGGAGCGCCCGGGTCGGGGGAGCGCCCGGGTCGGGGGAGCGCCCGGGTCGGGAAAGTACCCGGGTCGGGAAAGCACCCCGGTCGGGAAAGCACCCTGGGCAGGAAGGCGGACGCCGGCGAATCGGGCTGCGTTTCGGCGCCCGGCGATGAGGCGCAGGCGTGGCCTCGGCGTTGTCAGGCGGCGGGGGCGAGGACGACCACTGTGGTCTCGCGTCCCCGCTGGGCGGCGAAGGCGTCGAGGTCGCCGTAGCCCTGGTAGTCGTGAAGGGCCGTCCACAGGCGATCGCGCTCGGCGCCCTCGGCTCGGCGGCCCTCGACCGCCCGGGGGCGGCCCACCAGGTCGACCGTGGTCGACGGTTGGGCCTGGAGGTTGTGCCACCAGGCCGGGTCGGCCCGGTCCCAGCCGTTCATGGCCAGGGTGACCAGGTTGTCGCCGTCCTGGATGTAGCACAGCACGACCGCCCGGCGGCGTCCCGAGCGGCGGCCGATGGTGTGCAGCCGAAGCATGCCGCAGCGGCCCGGCGTGGGGTGGGAGAGACCCACCCGGTCGAAGGTGACGCGGAGGAGGGCGCGGTGGGTGGTCCAGGCGGTTCGGACGAACCACCGCGGAGGCAGTTTGGGCATCGGAGCTTCCCCCTACACTGTAGGTCTACACCGTAGGGCACACCCTACACTGTAGGGTCAAGCCCGTGCCCCGCCGTTCTTCCGACAGTCGTGCCGCCACCCGCGCCCCGAGCCGGCTCAGCCGGGAGGGCATCGTCGCCGCCGCGGTCGAGCTGGCCGACCGGGACGGGCTCGACGGCCTGAGCATGCGGCGCCTGGCCCAGCACCTCGGGGTCGACGCGATGTCGATCTATTACCACGTGCACGACAAGAAGGCGCTGCTCGGTGCGATGGCCGACGCGGTCGCGGCCGAGATCCCGCAGGCACCGGCCGCCGGGGCGTGGACCGCGCGACTGCGGGCGCTGATCATAGGGGCGCGGCGGGTCATGCTGCGCCATCCGTGGGCGGTCCGGGTCTTCACCGACCGGGCCACGCCGACGCCGGCCGTGCTGCTTCACATCGAGCGGGTGCTCGCGGTCATGCGGACCGGCGGCTGCTCGGTCGACCTCGGCCACCACGCGATCCACCTGCTCGGCAGCCGCATCCTCGGGTTCAGTCAGGACCTGTTCGACGACGCGCCGGCGGCCGGCGAGTCGGCCCCGCCCCCGCCGGAATGGGCCGAGACCCTGCCGCACGTGGTCGAGCTGGCCGCGGCGGTCACCCACGACGGCGCGCTCAGCGGATGCGACGACGAGGCCGAGTTCGCCTTCGGCCTCGACCTCCTGATCGACGGCCTGGAAAGGCGCCGCGGGCCGGGGTGAGGTCGGGCGCTGCGGACCGGGTGGGATCAGGTGTGTGCGCCCGGGCCGACGTTGGCGTACTCCCACAGGCGGTTGTAGTTGACGTCGTTGAGGTCGCGGCCCGGGTCGGTGCGGGCCAGGAACGGCCGCGCCGTGGTGGCGGCCGGCGCCCACGGGGTCAGCGTGTTGAAGCCGCGGCCCAGGACGCTGTCGCGCAGGACCAGCTGGCCGTTCGGGGTGACGCCGGGCAGGTAGCCGGTCGCGCTCGCACCCTGATCCCACGCGCGCCCGAGAAATCCGGTCGGCGCGGCCCGGTAGCCCGCGTCCGCCTCGATGAGGGAATGCGTGACCAGGAACCCGTACGGGAAGGAGGGCGCCGTGTTCGGCGCGAAGATGACGCCCCCGGAGTCTTTGCGGCTGGAGACCAGGCGGAAGCGGCAGCGGTCGAAGACCGCGGCTGCCCGGCCGAAGACGAAGTCGGTGTCGCCCTCGATGTAGCTGTCGCGGACCGACACCCGCGCGATGCGGGCGACGTCGTCGGCGTTGGTGAGCAGCGTGTCCTGCCGGCCGATCAGGCGCAGATCTTCCAGCTGGGTGCGGTCGGCGTCGGTGCGCAGCGCGAGCGCCTGGTGGGTGCCGCGGTCGACGGTGTCGAGCAGCGTGTTGGTGATGGTCAGGCCCTTGAGCTGCAGGTCGGTGCTCTGTGCCCAGACCACGGTCGCGCAGAGGCCGGCGGTGGTGCTGGTCTTGGTCGCGCATGACTGGAACATCGGCCACGCCGGGTCGCCCGAGGCGTAGCGGCCGTCCGGGTTGACCAGGGTGGCCCACGCCGCCGGGGTGATCGTCGCGTCGACCGTGAACTCCAGCCGCACGTCCTCCGGGCGGCCGACGCCGTAGATCGTCAGCGGGGGCGAGCCGGCCGGGATGAAGACGGTTCCGGTGTAGGTGCCGGGCATGATCGCGATGCGCCGCCGGGTGGTGCCGCCCATCCGGTAGGCGGCGTTGACCGCCGCCTGCACGGCTTCGCCGTTCCTCACCACGAGGTCAGGCCGGGCGGTGACGATCGGTTGCGGTCGCCAGGGGTCGGTCTCCGGCGAGGTGTACGCCCCGGCGAAGCGCCAGTAGTTCGCGGCCACGAAGGGTGCCGCCTCGCTCGGGCTGAGGACCGGCCGCGCGGGGGTGCCGGGAGCGATCATGAGTGCCGCGAGTGCCAACGCCGCCGTCCACATGGATTCTCCTCAGGAATGCGCTTACCTCAGGCGTTTCCGGCAGCATACATCAGCAGAGTTCGATCTACGTGGTGACCTTGCGGCGGGCCCGGTAGGCGGCGACGGCGTTGCGGTTGGCGCACGTCGTGCTGCAGAACCGGCGGGACCGGTTGCGGGTCAGGTCGAGCACCACGCCGTCGCAGGTCGCGTCGGCGCAGATCGCCAGGCGGGACATCTCGTCGCCGCGCACCAGGTCGGCCATCGCCATCGCGGTCTCGACCAGCACCCGGCCGACCAGCGGCTCGTCGGCGGGGACCGCGTGCAGGTGCCAGTCCATCTCGTCGTGCCGGACCAGCTGGGGGATTGCCCGGGCGTCGGCCAGCATGGCGTTGACCAGGCCGGCCGCCCGGTCCCGCTCGGCGGTCAGCAGCTCCCGCAGCACCGGGCGCAGTTCCCGCAGCGCGGCCAGCTCGGCGTCGTCGCGATCGCGCCGGCCGGTGTAGCGATGCTTCGAATACCACTCGTCGACCTCGGCCGGCCCGGTCAGGGTGTCCGGCTCCACGGCGCTGTTGACCAGGTCGACCGCGGCCTGCAGCGAGGCCTCTGTGTCATGGGCTAAGAGCACCTTGACATCTTACGCGCGCTTCCCTAGCGTCATTTTCTATGACGCAGTTAGACAATGACACCCCGGTTGTCGTCTCGCGCAGCGTCGGTGGCGGCCTGCTGCTGGCCGTCGCCTCGGCCACCTCGTTCGGCCTCTCCGGGCCGCTCGCCACTGGCCTGCTGGCCAACGGGTGGAGCCCCGGCGCGATCGTGCTGGCCCGCATCGGGCTCGCGGCGCTCGGGCTGGCGCCCTTCACGCTCGCTTCGCTCCGCGGGCGGTGGGGCCTGCTGCGCGGTCAACTCGCGCGCCTTCTGATGTACGGCGTACTAGCGGTCGCCGGCGCCCAGTTCTGCTACTTCTCCGCGGTCGCGAAAATGGACGTCGCCCCCGCGCTGCTGATCGAATACACCGCCCCGGCCGCCGTCGTGGCGTGGCTGTGGATCCGGCGCGGGCAGCGTCCCCGGCTGTTGACCGTGTTCGGCGCCGTGCTGGCCGCCCTCGGCCTGGTCCTCGTGCTCAACCTGGTCTCGGGCGCCCACCTGGCCTGGTCGGGCGTGGCCTGGGCGCTGGCCGCGATGGTCGGCGCGACCTCGTACTTCCTGATCTCGGCCGACACCGGCACCGGGCTGCCGCCGCTGTCGCTGGCCGGCGTCGGGCTGACCGTCGGCGCCGTCGTTCTGGGCCTGCTGGCCGTCACCGGCATCCTCCCGATGCACGCCGACACGGCAGCCGTCTCGTTCGCCCCGGGCCCAGTCGCGTGGTGGGTTCCGCTGCTGTTGCTGGGGCTCGTCACGGCCGCCCTCGCCTACGTCACCGGCATCGCGGCGAGCCGCCTGCTCGGTTCCCGGGTCGCGTCCTTCGTGGCGCTGCTCGAGGTCGTCGCGGCGGTCGGCTTCGCCTGGCTGCTGGTCGACCAGTTGCCCGGCTGGTCGCAGCTGGCCGGCGGCCTCCTGATCATTGCCGGCGTGGTGGCCGTCAAGCTCGGAGACCGCCGGTGACCCTCAGCTCAGGTGGCGCGCCAGGAATCCGTCGTCGACGCCGGCCCAGCGGATCCGGCGGTGGTCGCCCGGGCTGGCGTGCAGCGTCTTCTCCGCCGAGGCGAAGGCGTCGAACAGGTCCAGCGACGACTGGCGGTCGACGTGCTCGTCGTCCCACGGGAGGAGAAACTGGACCGGCACGGTGATGCGGCGGGCGGCCTCGACCAGTTCGTCGTACACGAAGAAGCCGCCGCCGAAGATGGCGGCCCGGATCCGCGGGTCGGCGGCCGTGAGCGGAATGCCGATCGCGGTGCCCATCGAAACGCCGCCGCCGTAACCGACCGGCGCCCCGGCGCCGATCGCGGGCCAGCCCTGCAGGGCGTCGATGGTCGCCTGCCATTCCGGAACGGCCCGCTTGGTGATGCCGCTGATGTAGCGGATGCTGACGTCCTTGAAGCGCTCTTTGTCGCCGGCCGTCATGGCCCGGCGCATGTCGTCGCGGGCCTGATCGTCCTCGTCGGTGCGCGGGCGTTCGCCGTGCCCGGGCGCGTCGATCGCGACCACATGGAAACCCCAGGTGGCGACCGTCTCGCGGGCGCGGGCCGCCATGGCCGGAGTCTTCTTGTGCAGGCCGCCGCCGTGGCCCATCAGAACCAGCGGTGCGCCGGGGGCGGCCTTGGCGGGCGACCAGAGCACGCCCGGGATCTCGCCCAGGTGGAAGTCGCGTTCCACGATGCCGTTGGACGGTGTCTCTGCGGTGAAGCGCATGGTGGTGGTGCCTTTCGGGAGTGCCGTGAATGGTCAGGCGCTCCCGACCGTGACGGCGAGTGGGAGCACCCACGTGCGTGCTGCGGTCATGGGTCTCACCTCCTCGCGCGGTGTCACGGGCGCCGCGGACGTTAGCCGTTGCGGGCCCGCACCGCCAGCGCTTTCAGCGCCCGCCGGCTCGGGCCGAGCGTGACCACCTTGAACGGGCACGGCCGGTCGGTCAGGGTGGCGTAGGCGGAGACCGCGCGCTCGGCGGCGTCGCGAGCCTGCTGGGCCGGCGTCAGGCCCTTGCCGCGGTTGCGGAAGAGGGCGCCGTAGAAGGTCGAGCAGAAGACCGTGCTGTCGTGCCAGCCGATGTTGGCCGAGGTCCCGATGTAGGTGACCTCACCCTGCAGGCAGTCGCGGACCGCCCGCTGCCAGGCGCCCGTGCCGGTGCGGCAGCCGTCGGCCAGGATCGCCCCGGCCGAGATGCCCCGGCCGCGTTCCGCCGCGACCACGCCCAGCTCCTCGAACGAAACGGTGAACGAGTTGTCGTCGCTGAGGAAGCTCGGCGTCTCGCTGGCGTCGCCGTGGGCCATCACGTGCAGCACGTGACAGGTCGAGGTGAAGGCCGAGAGGACCGTGTCGAGGTCGCGCGACCGGATGAAGTCGATATTGGCGACCGGGTTGTCGTAGCCGGCGTTGATGTTCTGCAACACCGACTGCACAAACGTCATCGACGCATCGAAGGACGCCTCCAGCCCCACATCGACGAGGTTGATCTGTTTATTGCGCACGCTGGAGAACGTTAGGTCGGCCCGCGGTCTCCACCAAGGGTCAGATTGCGCACCGCTTCGGCGGAGGGCTGGGTCAGGGCGGCGGCGGCGAGCGCGGCCGCCTCCTTGGCGTCGAGGGTGCGGACCAGTTCCTTGACCGCCCCGATGGCCGGCGGGGCCATGCTCAGCTCATGGACGCCCAGGCCGACCAGGATCGGAACCGCGGCCGGGTCGGCGGCCAGCTCGCCGCAGACGGCCACCTCGAAACGGCCCCGGGCGGCGCGGGCGACGGAGTCGATCAGGCGCAGGACGCCCGGGTCGAGGCCGTCGGCCAGGGACGCCAGGGCGGCGTTGCCTCGCTCGGCGGCCAGCGCGTACTGCGTCAGGTCGTTGGTGCCGATGCTGACGAAGTCGACGTGCGGGGCGAACGCGACGGCCTTCAGCGCGGCGGCCGGAACCTCGACCATGATGCCGACCCGCAGGTCCTCCGGCGCGGGACCGAGCAGGCGGCGGGCCGCGATCACCTCGTCGACCGTGCTGACCATCGGGAACATGATGTCGACCGGGTAGTCGCGGGCCACCCGGACCATCGCCTGCAACTGGGCGGCCAGGAGGTCGGGGTGGGCGAGGGAGTGCCGGAGGCCGCGTACGCCCAGAAAGGGGTTCGCCTCGGCCGGACCGGGCAGATAGCGCAAGGGTTTGTCGCCGCCGACGTCGAGGGTGCGCAGGGTGATGCGCCGGCCGTCGAAGGCGGCGGCGATCGCCCGGTAGGTCGCCTCCTGCTCGTCGACGCCGGGCGCGGCGTCGCGGCCGAGGAACAGGAACTCGGTCCTCACCAGCCCGGCCATGTCGGCGCCGGGCGCGGCCGAGGCGTCGGCGACCGAGCCCACGTTGGCGCCGACCGAGACGGTCACGCCGTCGCGGGTGACGGCGGGCTCCGCGGATCGCGCGGCGGCTCTCGCTCGGGACGCTTCCTGCTCGGCGGCACGTCGTCGGAACGCCGATTCCTGCTCGGCGCCGGGCGAGATCACGACGTCGCCGGTGCCGCCGTCGAAAACCACCGAGGTGCCGTCGGGGAGATCCAGGATCGCCGGTCCCAGGCCGACGACGGCCGGGACACCCCGCGTACGGGCGAGAATCGCCCCGTGCGAAGTCGGGCTCCCCGCGGCGAGCAGCACCCCGGTGACCGTCGCCGGATCGAGCGCCGCCGCCTCGGCCGGGGTCAGGTCGGGCGCGACCAGCACGCCGTCGCCGCTCACCGGTGTGGCGGCGACTCCGAGTAGCGCCCGGAGGACCTGGTCGCCCACGGCGCGTACGTCGGCCGCCCGCGCCCGCAGGTAGGGATCGCCGAGGGCCTCGAACGCGGCCGCCGTCCGCCGGATGGCGACCGCCCAGGCGTGGGGGGCGGCTTCCCCGTCCCGGATCCGCCGGTGCGCTTCGTCCAAAAGGTCGACATCGTCCAGTAGCAGTAGATGTGCGTCGAAGATCTCCGCCTCGGCCGGCCCGACCTCGCGGGCGGTGGCGTCGCGAACCCGGTCGATCTCTGCCCGCACCGAGGCCAGCGCTTCGTCGAGCCGCCGTCGTTCGATCGCCGGTCCTTGGCCGGGCTCATCCGGAACTTCGGGAGTTCCGCCCCCGAGGTGCCAGACCGGTCCGATTCCGATCCCGGGCGAGGCGGCTCGTCCGGCCATGACCGTGGACGCCGGGCCGGGCGTGCCGGGCATGAGCGGGCTGGGCGACGGCGGCGAAGCCGGCGAGCGGGGAGCCGCGGCAGCGCTGGGCGGCGACACCTCATCGGTCGGTGCCGGAGACTCGTCGAAAGCACGTCCGGCCAGCGCGATCAGGGCATCCGTCGCCTCGCGGGCCTGGGGCCCCGACGCGCGCAACTCGACCGAGTGGCCCTCCAGCGCACCGAGCGTGGTCACCCTCGACAGGCTCCCGGCGGGCACCCAGGCCGAGCCGGTCGTCGCGTTGCGCAACTCGACCGACGCCTCGAACTTCCGCGCCTCGGCGACCAGGCGGGCGGCCGGCCGGGCATGCAGGCCGTGTGGGTTGCTGACGACGAACGACGCGTCCGACGGCGTACCCTCCGCGGGCCCGCCCGGCGCGACCTCCGGCGTGAGTCCCAGCTGGGCCTGTTTGCCGGCCAGCGCGTTCGCCGCCTCGGCCGCGATCTCCGGCCGCGTCGCCCCGGCCGCCGCCGAGACCGCGGCCGCCACCAGCCCCTCGACCAGCGGCGCCGCCGACAGCGTCACCCTTTCCCGTACGGCGTCGTCCAGCAGTTCCAGCGCCAGCTCGGTCGAGAGCAGGGCGCTGCCCAGGTCCATCAGGACCACGACGCCGTCGCCCTGGTCGGCGCCGGTGATGGCGGCCATGATGGCCGTGGCGTCGGTGCCGAAGGTGGTGTCGTCGAGGCCGGCCGCCACTTCGATCGGGACCGCCTGGTCGGGCACCATCTCGGAGGCGAGCGCCACCGCGGCGAGGGCCAGGGCACGGCTGTGCCCGACCACCACCAGGCCGACCATGTCAGGCGCCGGCCGCGGTGGCCGCGGCGGCGAGCAGCAGCGTCACCGACGTCGCGCCCGGGTCCTGGTGGCCGGCGCTGCGTTCGCCCAGGTAGCTGGCCCGGCCTTTGCGGGCGACCAGCGGGATCGTCGCGTCGCGGCCCTTCTCGGCCGCGGCCACCGTCGTCGTGAGGGCCTCGGTCAGCGACTGTCCGTCGGCCAGCGCCGCGTCGAGGGCGTCGACCGCGGGTGACAGGGCGTCGAACATCGTCTTGTCGCCCGCGACCGCCTTGCCCCGGGTGACCACCCCTTCGAGGGCGGCCCGCAGCGCCTTGGCGAAGGTCGGCCCGTCGAGCGCCGGGGCGTCGCCCGCCGCGGTGGCCATGCGCAGGAACGCCGTGCCGTAGAGCGGGCCGCTCGCCCCGCCGACCGTGCTGATCAGCTTCATCCCGGACTGCTTGAGCAGGGTCGACGGGCTGCCTCCGCCTCCTTCGTCGAGCGCCTTGACCACGGCGGTCATGCCACGGTCCATGTTGGTGCCGTGGTCGGCGTCGCCGATCGCCGAGTCGAGCGCGGTCAGTTCGTCCTTGTGCTCCGCGATCAGCCGGGCGAACTCGTGCAGCCAGGCCGTGACGTCGACGCTGTCGCTCATGGTTGTCAGACTCCCCACCGCAGGCCGGGCGTACGCACCGGAGCGTCCCACAACCGCAGCAACTCGTCGTCGGCCTTGACCAGCGTGACCGAGCAGCCGGCCATGTCGAGGCTGGTGATGTAGGGGCCGACCAGCGACCGGGCGATCGAGATGCCGTTCTTGGACAGGATCTCGGCGACCTCGTGGTACATCACGTAGAGCTCGATCAGCGGGGTCGCGCCCATCCCGTTGACGAAGGCGATGACGCCGTCGCCGCCGGTGAAGTCGAGGTCGGAGAGGATCGGGGTCACCAGCATCTCGGCGACCTCGTGGGCCGGCGCGACCGGCACCCGGCGCCGCCCGGGCTCGCCGTGGATGCCGATGCCGATCTCCATCTCGTTGTCCGGCAGGTCGAAGGTGGGCTTGCCGGCCGCCGGGACGGTGCAGCTGGTGAGCGCCATGCCCATGCTGCGGCCGTTGGCGTTGACCTTGCGGGCGATCTCGGCGACCGCGGCCAGCGGGCGTCCCTCCTCGGCCGCCGCACCGGCGATCTTCTCGACCAGCACGGTGACGCCGACGCCCCGGCGGCCCGCCGTGTAGAGGCTGTCCTCGACCGCGACGTCGTCGTTGGTGACGATCGAGGCGACCTCGACGCCGGTCTCGGCCGCCGCCATCTCGGCCGCCATCTCGAAGTTCATGACGTCGCCGGTGTAGTTCTTGACGATGTGCAGCACCCCGGCCCCGCCGTCGACGGCCTTGGTCGCGGCGACCATCTGGTCGGGCACCGGCGAGGTGAAGACCTCCCCGGCGCAGGCGGCGTCGAGCATGCCGGGCCCGACGAATCCGCCGTGCAGCGGCTCGTGCCCGGAGCCGCCACCGGAGATCAGCCCGACCTTGCCCGCGACGGGCGCGTCGGCGCGGTAGACAATGCGGTTCTCGAAGTCGACGCGCAGCTCGGAATGGGCCGCGGCGAGGCCGCGAAGCGCGTCGGTGATGACGGTTGCCGGGTCGTTGATGAGTTTCTTCATCGGTGGCTCCTCGCTCGGATGCCGGGCTGACGACCTGCCCTCAGACAAGCTACGCCGAGGCGGGGCGGCGCAGCCTGCCTCGATCGTCATCCGCCCGCGGGCGTTCGCGCCAGGAACGCCGTTCGGCATTGCCGAACGTGCCGCAATGTGGGGAGGCTTGCTGATGGTTTCGTTCGCGGTGGTCGGGGGTGGCTTCCGGGCGGCGGCCTATTGGCGGATCAGTGCGCGGGCGGGCGAGCCGCGCTGTGTCGGGGCCGTGGTGCGGAGTCCCCGGCCGCTGCCGGTGCCGGCGTTCGGCAGTGTCGCGGAGTGTCTGCGGGTGGCCCGGCCCGATTTCGTCGTCACGGCGGTTCCGCGGACGGTCACGCCCGGTGTGGTCGAGGAGCTGGTCGGACATGGCCGGCCGGTGCTGGCCGAGACGCCGCCGGCCGGCGATCTCGGCGCGATGCGGCGGCTCTGGGCGGCGGTCGGCCGCACCGGGCTGGTGCAGGTCGCGGAGCAATATCTGCTGATGCCCACCCACTCCGCCCGCCGATCGGTGGTCGAGGCGGGGCTGATCGGCACGCCCACGCAGGTGCAGGTCTCGTCGACCCAGCTCTATCACGCGGTGTCCCTGATGCGGGGCTTCCTGGGGGTCGGGCGGGGCAGCGTCACGGTCCGGGCGAGCCGGCACGAGGCCGACCTGGTGGACCCGCTCGACCGGGGCGGCTGGACCGACGACCCGCGGCCGAAGCGGGCGACCACGACGATCGCGACACTCGACTTCGGGGGCGGGCGGAGCGGGCTCTACGACTTCACCGACAACCAGACCCGCAACCAGCTGCGGTCCCGTCAGCTGCGCATCCGGGGCAGCCACGGCGAACTGCAGGACGACCAGGTGCTGAGGCTGGCCGGGCCGCGCACCATCGTGCGTACGGTCATCGGCCGGGACGCGATCCCCGGGCCGGGGATGCGTTTCAACGACGATGAGATCGCCACGGCCCGCCTGCTGCGGGCGACCGCCGATTGGGTACGCGGTGCCGCCCCACCGCCCTATCCACTGGTCGAGGGCCTGCACGATCACGCGGTCGGGTTGGCGATCGAGGAGGCGGCGGCGACCGGCCGAACCGTGACGACGCCCGGTTTCGGCGGATTCGGCGAGGGTGGGTGATCTCGCGTTGCGCAGACAGCGAGGCCGCTCACGGCCAATTTTGAGGAAACGAACCTAGAGTCGGATCCATGGAGAGTCCGGGCCCGGGTCCCGTGATGACCGTGATGCGCACCGACGGTGACGAGCCGCCGGTGCCCGTGCGGCGTCGCTGGCCTCGGCCCCAGCGACGTCACATCCTCATCGGCCTGGTGGTGATCTGGGCGGTCGCGATCACCGCCGTGGTCCTGATCCGCGGCGGCGGCGACACCCCGGCCCCGGTCACCGCGAAGCCGGCACCGAGCCCGTCGGCCTCCGACGCCCCGCTGACCGTCGCCCAGATCTACCAGACCGTCCGCCCCTCGGTCGTGCTGATCCGGGCGGTCGGCGGCAGCTCGAGCGTGAACGGCAGGCAGGAGACCGAGGTCGCCACCGGAACCGGCGTGATCATCAACGCCGACGGGACCATCCTCACCGCCGACCACGTGATCGCCGGGTCGAGGAGCGTCCAGGTCACCTACGTCGACGGCACCTCGTCGCCGGCCACCGTCGCGACCGGCGACCCCAAGCAGGACATCGCCACCCTCACCCCGGCCAAGCTGCCCGGAACCCTCGTGCCGGCCGTGCTCGGCGGCGGTGTCGCGGTCGGCGACGACGTGACCGCCATCGGCAACCCGTTCGGCCTGACCGGCACCACGACCAACGGAGTCGTCTCCGGGCTCGGCCGGGTGCTGTCGCGCGACAAGAACGGCGACATCGGCGGGCTCATCCAGTTCGACGCGGCGGTCAACCCGGGCAACTCGGGCGGACCGCTGATCAACGAGCGCGGGCAGGTGGTCGGGATCGTGGTCGCCCTGACCAACCCGACCGGCTCCGACACGTTCATCGGCATCGGCTTCGCCGTCCCGATCGGGTCCGCGCTCGGCGCCGGCCGGGGCAGCGGGCAACCCGCCCCGCCCCTGTAGGAACAGGACTGCAAGAAGAGGGACGCATGAGCTGGACGGAAGAGAAAAGCCCGATCGAGAAGGTGCTCTACGAGGTCAAGAAGACCATCGTGGGCCAGGACGCGCTGCTCGAACGGCTGCTCGTCGCCCTCCTCGCCCGCGGTCACATCCTGGTCGAGGGCGTGCCCGGCCTGGCCAAGACCCTGGCGGTGAAGTCGCTCGCCGAGGCGATCGGCGGCGAGTTCCACCGGGTGCAGTTCACTCCCGACCTGGTGCCGGCCGACATCCTCGGCACCCGGGTCTATCACCAGCCGACCGGCGAGTTCCAGGTGTCGCTCGGCCCGGTCTTCACCAACCTGCTGCTCGCCGACGAGATCAACCGCGCGCCGGCCAAGGTGCAGAGCGCCCTGCTCGAGGTGATGCAGGAGCGCCAGGTCACGATCGGCCGCGAGACCCACAAGGTGCCCAACCCGTTCCTGGTCATGGCGACGCAGAACCCGATCGAGTCGGAGGGCGTCTATCCGCTGCCCGAGGCCCAGGTCGACCGGTTCATGATGAAGGTCGTCGTCGGCTACCCGAGCATGACCGAGGAGTTCGTGGTCGTCGAGCGGGCGCTCGCCCCGGCCGCGGTGATCCAGCGGATCATCGACCCGGAGCGCCTGGTCGCGCTGCAGAACGAGGTCGACACCGTCTACGTCGACCCGTCGCTGATCGAATACGCGGTCAACCTGGCCCACGCCAGCCGCGACCCGGCGCGGGCCGGGCTGGCCGACCTGGCGCGCTACGTGACGTTCGGGGCCAGTCCACGGTCGTCGATCAGTCTCGTGCTGGCGGCGCGGGCTCTCGCGTACATCCGGGGGCGCGAATACGTCGTGCCGGAGGATCTGTCCGATCTGGCGCTCGATGTCATGCGGCACCGCCTCGTGTTGTCCTACGAGGCACTCTCCGACGAGGTCACGGCCGACGTGATCCTCTCCAAGATCCTGGCGAACCTGCAGGTTCCGGAGCCGGCGGGCCGGGGCCGGTAAGTGGCTACCGCACCCGATCGCCTCCTGCGGCGCCTGGAGTGGCGGCTCGGCCGCCGCCTCGACGGGCGGCTGCAGGGCGCCTACCGCACGGTCTGGCACGGCGACGGCGTCGATTTCACCGACCTCCGGGCCTATGTCCCGGAGGACGACGTACGCCACATCGACTGGAACGTGACCGCCCGCCTCGACGAGCCGTTCGTCCGGCAGTACACCGAGGACCGCGAGCTCACCGCCTGGCTGGTGGTCGACCGCTCGGCCTCGATGCGGTTCGGGCGGGGCGGTTCCGGGCGGGTTGGTTCCGGGCGGGGCGAGGGCGCGCGGCAGGGCAAGGAGTCGGTCGCGACCGAGCTCGCGGTCGGCCTCGGGCGGCTGGTCTCGCAGGGCGGCAACCGGGTCGGCGCGATCCTGTTCGACAACGGGAAGCACCTGGTCATGCCGCCGCGCACCGGCCGGGATCAGATCCTGCGGATCGCCCGCGAGTTGATGAGCGAATCCGCGGCCACCACCGGAACCACGACCGATCTGTCGGCGATGTTCAAGCTGGCCGCGACCACCACGGCCCGCCGCCGCAGCCTCGTCTTCGTGATGAGCGACTTCATCGCCGGCCCCGGCTGGGAGCGACCGCTGGCCATGCTCACCCACCGCCACGAGGTCGTGGTCATCCGGGTGACCGACCCGGCCGAGGCCGAACTGCCCGACGTCGGCCTGATCCTGGTCGAGGACGCCGAGACCGGCGAGCAGCTGCTGGTCGACACCAGCGACCCGCTTCTGCGGCAGCGGCTGGCTGGTCAGGTCGGCGCGCGGGAGGCGGAACTGGCCGAGGGCATGCGCAAGGCCCGCGTCGACCCGCACCACATCACGACCGATCAGGATCTGCTGGCCGCCCTCGTCGACATGGTGCGCCGTTCGGGACGGAGCCGCCGGTGAGCGTCCACTACCCGATCGTGATCATCCTGGCCGTGCTGCTGACGGCGGGCGCGGTCACCGCGTACGTCCTCCTGCAGCGGCGCCGCAGCGCCGCACTCACCGCTTCCGGCTTCGGTTCCCTCGCCGGCGGCGGGTCACGCCGGGCGGTCATCCGCCGGCATCTGCCGTACGCCCTCCTCCTGGCCGCCTTCCCGATTCTGCTCGTGGGTCTGGCCCGGCCGCAGGCCGATCTCAAGGTGCCCAAGGTCGGCGGCACCGTGATCCTCGCCTTCGACGTCTCCAACAGCATGAAGGCGACCGACGTCAACCCGAGCCGTCTCGCCGCCGCCCAGGCCGCCGCGGCCGACTTCGTCGACGGGCAACCGTCCGGCGTGGACGTCGGCGTGCTGCTGTTCGGCGACACCGCCCTGCTCACCCAGGCCCCGACCGGCGACCACGACCTCGCGATCGCGGCCATCAACCGGGCCGAGGCGGGCGGCGGCACCTCGCTCGGCCAGGCCATCCTGGTCTCGCTGGGGACGATCACCGGCAAGCCGGTCGCGCTGCCCAAGGACGGCCAGGCCCCGACCACCGGCCGCCTCGGCTATTTCCCGTCGGGGACGATCGTGCTGTTCTCCGACGGGCAGAACACCGGCGGCCCGGACGCCGAGGCCGCCTCCGAGGTCGCGGCGGCCGCCGGGGTTCGCATCCAGACCATCGGGGTCGGCACCGCCAAGGGCGCGACCGTGCAGGTCGACGGCTATCAGCTGGGCACCGCGCTCGACGCGTCCGAGCTCACGACCGTCGCCCGGACCAGCGGCGGCGCCTATCACGCGGCCGGTGACGCCGACGCCGTCGACGCGGTCACCAGGTCGATCGACCTGCGGCTGACCACCAAGAAGGAGCAGGTGGAGCTGACCGGGCCGTTCGCCGGGGCCGCGCTGGTGTTCCTGACGCTCGGCGGGCTGCTCGGCACCCGCTGGCACGGAAGGATCGTCTGATGTCGCTCAGCTGGCCGTGGGCGCTGCTCGCCCTGCTGGCCGTGCCGCTGCTGCCGGCGGTGCGCTGGTGGCTCAACCGGCGGCGCAAGCGGTCCGCGATCACCGTGAGCAGCGTGGCCCTGATCAAGGCGGCCCTGCCCGGCCGCACCGCCTGGCGCCGCAAGATCCCGGCCTACCTGTTCCTGGCCGGCCTGCTCCCGCTCGCCGCCGCCCTGGCCCGGCCGCAGGCGACCGTCTCGGTCCCGGCCGACAACACCTCGATCCTGCTCGCCCTCGACGTCTCCGGCTCGATGTGCAGCACCGACGTGCGGCCCAACCGGCTGGCCGCGGCGAGCGACGCGGCCCGCAAGTTCATCAAGGCGCAGAAGGAGGGCACCAAGATCGGGCTGGTCGCCTTCTCCGGCATCGCCGGCCTGCTGGTGCCGCCGACCACCGACCAGGGCAAGCTGCTCGACGCGATCGACGGGCTCAAGACGGCCCGGGGCACCGCGATCGGCCAGGGCATCCTGACCTCGATCGACGCGATCGCCGAGATCAATCCGAACGTCACCAAGAGCGGCGTCGACCTGGGTGACCAGGCGCCCGGCCGGCCCGGCAACTTCCAGCCGGACACGATCGTGGTCCTGACCGACGGCTCCAACACGACCGGCGTCGACCCGGTGACCGCGGCCCAGCAGGCGGCCGCCCGGCACCTGCGGGTCTTCACGATCGGCTTCGGCACGACCAACCCGTCCTCGATGGTCTGCAGCGCGAGCCAGATCGGCGACGACGGCGCGTTCGGGCCGCGCGGCGGCGGGGGCTTCGGCGGGTTCGGCGGGTACGGCGGGCGGGCCCGGGTTCAGGAGATCGACGAGGACACCCTGCAGAAGGTCGCCGACACGACCGGTGGCCGCTACTTCCGGGCCCAGGACGCGGGCAAGCTCAACGACATCCTGTCCGGGCTGCCCAAGGAGATCGGCCTGCATCAGGAGCACGTCGAGATCAGCAGCTGGTTCGTGCTGGTCGGGGCGCTGCTGGTGTTCTCCGGGGTCGGCCTGTCGCTGTGGTGGAACCGCGGCCCCGCCCTTTCGTCAAATGCCAATTTGCGCTGACGGGTTCCCCTGAGCATCGATCGTCACCCATGATGATCGAGGGGACACTATGAGTGAACTACGGATTCCACCGCATGTGTTGACCGAGATCGGCAGCCCGATCCGGGAAAAGCGGCTGTCCGGGGTGGACGAACTCACCCGCATCGCCGCCGGTGCCGATCTCCAACTGGCCGCGGCCGCCCGCGCGGTGCTGCAGCGGATGACCGAGGACGACAGCCGCAGCGTGGCCGCCTCGGCCGCCGCGTCGCTCGAGCGCACGGCCGTCCGCCTCAACCCCGACCGCATCGACTTCGGCCAGGTCACGCCCGAGACCCCGCGGCTCGCCGCCGAGGTCGCGGTCGACGGTCCACCGCTCGCCGTCGCGGCCGCCACCCTGACCGTCTCCGGTCCCGGGCTGCGGGCGATGCTCGACGGCCGCCGGCTGCACATCGTCTGGCAGCCGAGATCCGACTGGCTCGACGGCTCGGTCACCGTACGCGGCCCGGCCGGCTGGGCCGACGTACGCGTCACCGGCCAGATCGCGTCCGGTCCGATGTCGACCACCGCGGTCGAGGCCCGGCTGCGCGCGGTCGACTCGCTCGGTGGCCTGCGCATACCCCAGGTGACCGTGCTGCCTCCTGACCCGCCCGTCCGGCGCCGCCGCCGGGCCGGCACCGCGGTGCTCGCCGGATCGCTGGTCGCCCTGGTCGTGCTCGGCGGCGCGGGCGTCGCGATGGCGCTGACCATGCGCGACCGGGGCAGTCCCGCGCCGGTGGCGGCGCCGACCCCGGCACCGGTCTCGGTCGCGCCGACCACGCAGCTCCCGCCGAGCGCCGTCGCCCGGGAGCCGCTGGCCAAACGCATCGCCAGCGTCGACAAGCCGACGGTCGCCGGCACGATCAAGGTCGGCAACGAGCCCGAAGGCCTGACCGTCTCGCCCGACGGCCGCACGGTCTACGTCGCCAACCAGAGCGCGCGCATCCTCTCGGTTGTCGACGTCGGCACGCGCCAGGTCACCTCGGTGAAGCTGCGCGATACGCCCCGGTTCGTGACCACCTCGCGCGACGGCAAGCTGGTCTTCGTGTCGATGTACGAGACCGACCTGACCGGCAGCGGCGTGGCCGTCATCGACGCGGCCAGCCACAAGGTGCTGCGCAACCTGGTCACCGGCACCCAGCCGTACGCGTTGTCGATCGGCCCCGACGGCAAGCTCTGGGTGCCGATCCACAGCGCCGGCCGGGTCGAGATCTACGACCCCGGGACGATGAAGGCGGACGGCCGCATCCAGACGCCGCCCAACCCGCACTCGGTCGGCTTCTCGCCCGACCTGATGCGCGCCTTCACCCCCGACCACGAGTCCAACGTGGTCTCGGCCATCGACATGGGCACCGGCAAGGTGATCAGGTCGGTGCCGGTCAGCAACGCCCCGCACAGCCTGGCCGTCTCACCCGACGGCCGCCGGGTGCTGGTCGCCGCGTTCGGGGCGAACGCCGCCAACCTGATCGACGCGTCCACGCTCAAGCGGACCGGCCCGTTCAAGGTCGGCAAGGAGCCGCAGAGTGCGGCGTTCTCGGCCGACGGCGACCACGGCTACATCGTCAACGAGGGCGACAACACGATCTCGGTGCTCGACGGGCACACCGGCAAGGTGACGGCGACGGTCAAGGTCGGGCACAGCCCGCGCTACATCGCGGTGTCCCCGGACGGCCGCTCGGCCTACGTCTCCGACGGCGAGGACGACACGATCTCGGTGCTGCGGGTGGGGGAGTGAGCCGGCCGGTCGGCTCGGCCGGCGAGGTCCTGATCCGGGGACTCTTCGAGGACCACGGTGCGGCGCTCGTCGCGTACGCCTCGAGGCTGGCCGGCGATCGAGCCGGCGGCGAGTCCGTGGTCCGGGAAACCCTGCTGCGGGCCTGGTCCGACCCGCGGTCGACGGCCGGCGCCGGAGCCGCGCGGGCCTACCTGTTCGCGGTCGTGCGCCGGGTGATCGCCGAGCGGCGCGGCGAGGAGGCCGACGCCGGTCTGGTGGTCGACTCGACGGCCGTGCTCGGAGCCGTGCGCACGCTGCCGCCCGAGCAACGCGAGGTGCTGCACGCGGTGTTCTTCCAGGGGCGTGACGTGGCATCGACCGCGTCCGATCTCGGGGTGTCCGAGGCGACCGTCAAGGCCCGGGTGTCGGCGGCGCTGCGGCGGTTGCGGGACGCGCTCGGCGTCTCGGCGGCGCCGCTCGTCCGGGAGGTCACGCCGTGAGCGGACACGAGAGCGAGCTGCTCGGGGCGTACGTCCTGGGGGTCCTCGACGGCGAGGAGTGGGCCACCGTCCGGTCCCATCTGGACAGTTGTGAGGCGTGCCGGCGCGAGGTCGACGACCTGCGCGAGATGGAGGCGGCGCTGGGCGAGATCCCACCCGAGGCACTGCTCGACGGGCCTCCTCCGGAGGGTTCCGGCCTGCTGCAACTGACGCTTTCCGACGTACGCGAGTCGCACCGCTCCCGTGGTTACCTGTGGGTGCTCGCCGGTGTCGCCGTTTTCGTGATCGCGCTGGCCGGCGGCATCTCGGCCGGCCGGTTCACGTCCCCGGCCGCTGCTACGGCGGCGCCCGCCCCCTCGGTGTCGCCGGTGGCCGCGACCGACCCCCGGACCGGGGTCTCGATGACCGTCGCCGTCACGCCGGCCGCCGGCTGGGTGCGGGTGCATGCCGTCCTGTCCGGCGTGCCGGCGGGCGAGCAGTGCCGCATCTTCGTGGTCTCGGCCGACGGGGGCCGCCAGCAGGCCGCCTCGTGGCTGGCCGCCGCGGGGCCGATGGCGGTGGACGGTTCGGCGCTGATGGCCCCGGCCGACGTGACCTCGGTACAGGCCGAGACCTACGCCGGCCAGATTCTCGTCACGGTTCCCGTGTGATCAGGACTATCGATCAAGTCACCGACGTGGATATTATCGCTGTGTGATTGCTCGGTATACCCAGCGTTACGCATCACGGCGGCGACGGTCATGACCTCCGCCGGCTGGATCGCGCTGGCGATCACCATCTTCGGCGCCTTCGCCTACGCGGCGGCGTCGATCCTCCAGGCCGTCGGCGCCCGGCGCAGCACCAGCACCGTGCAGACCCTGGGCCATCCGCTCTACATCATCGGAACCGTCTGCGACCTGCTCGCCTGGGCCGGCTCGATGGTCGCCCTGCGCGAACTCGCGGTCTACCTCGTCGAATCGGTCCTGGCCGGCTCGCTCGCCATCACCGTCGTCGCGGCCCGCATCTTCCTCGCCTCCCGGCTCCGCCGGCGCGACGCGGTCGCCATCGTCGTCACGGTCGCCGCACTGACCGTCCTGGCCATGTCGGCCGGCCCACAGGAAGCCGTGGTCGCCTCACCCCAGCTGCGCCTCGGCTTCTGCGTCGCCGCGGTCGCCACCGCCCTGATCGGCTGGATCTCCACCAAGGTCACCGGCCCGGGCGTCGCGGCCGGCCTGGCCGGGCTGGCCCTCGGCGCGGCCGCCCTCTGCGGCCGGGCCCTCGCCCTCCCACCGGACGCCACCGCACACCCGCTGTCGGCGGTGCTGGCCATCGTGACCGAGCCGATGACCGGCGCGCTCGTCGTCTTCGCGGGCACCGGCATGCTGCTCTATGCCAACGCCCTGCAGCGCGGCCAGGTCGGCCCGGTCACCGCCGTCCTGTGGATCGCCGAGGTCATCGCCCCGTCCGGGATGGCCCTGCTGATGCTGGGCGACACCGTACGCCCCGGCTGGAGCCTGGCGGCCACGGTCGCCGGCCTGGTCACGGTGGCCGCGGCCGTGCTGCTCGCCAGCGCACCGGCCAACAACGACACCGCGGTGCCGTCGGCCGAGGGCGCGCCACCACCCCCGCCGGTCCTCCCGCCGGCCCCGATCCCGGTCACCCCGAGAATGGCCCGCGGCAGCCAGCGCATCATCTGGTGGGGCCCGCCCCCGGTCTGGGTCCCACCCTCCCGGCCCCAGCCCTCGATGCAGGCGCGCCCGGCGGCCGCCTCCCTCACGTCGGCCCCCGGGCACGCCGAACCCCACTGGCGCCCACCCCGCCCGGCCGACGCCGACTCGGTCCCGGCCCGCTGGGTCACCGAAGACGACCAGCCCGACTCCAAGGCCGTACCCCGGCCGCGCTGGATGTCCGAACTGGACGATCTCGACGTGGGCGCCGTACTTTCCCCCGACTGGAAGCCCGAATCGGCCAACCCCGACGGCTGGATCTCAGAACTGGACGGCGAGACGATGACGGCGCCACCCGAGTGGCCCCCACGCCAGCCGGCGCCCACGACGACCCCGGTCGAGCGGTTGTCGTCGCCCCGCTCTCCCTGGCACGACCTGTAGGCGCGCGATCGAGCCGCAACTCGAGGATGTCCGCACGCTTGGGACCATCGACCCCGGGTGCCGGCCGGCCTTACGTCTGGCAGCACCCACGCCGGGCCGGCCGACGTCCGGATAAGTAGCCGACGTAGGTATACCAAGGCAAATGTCTTGCGCTCGACTACCCGGCACCTCTTACTCGCTCCACCGAATGCCTTTCATGACCGTTCGGTGATCGCCCTAGACGCCACTCGACACGAAACTTACATCGACGTTGTTGATGGCCGTTGGCGGGTGGCCGATGGCGTCCACTACGTGATGGAACACGTTTGTTGCGGTCAAGTCCCGGCCGTTGCCACGGATTTCGGTGATCGCGTAGTCGTTGCCCAGATCCAGCTGATGGGTCTTGCTTCCCGCTGTGCAGTCATGGAATTGGACGTTGCTGAAGTAGGGCACGAAGTTGTCGATGGCTTCGACCGCCCACTCGGCAGAGCTGCCGTCGGACAGCAGGCCGGGGGTGGGTTGCGGGATTCCGACGCTCGTGGCCACGCCGGTCCGCTGGTTCTTCAACGAGACGAAACCGTGGTCGGAGCTTGGTGTGCAGACCGTCATCGTGATGGTGTCACCGTAAAGCATGTCGAAATTGTCGATCCGCATCGACAGCGCGGGGAACCACTCGAACCAGGCCCAGTAGCGGGTGAATCCGTCCGGCACGTCGATCGAGGCGGCTATGCCGGCCTGTACCACCTGATTGCTCGCGAAGGCGCCGTCCAAGCCGATCCAGAAACCGATGGTGTAGCTTCCAGCCGGAAGCGGACCCGGTGAGGCCACGTTCGGGACGGTCCATGACCCGGACACGGCGGTCAAGGGCTCATCCGGAGGCCGGGACAATATCGCGCCCGCCCAGCCGCTCGCCGCGAACTGTTGCTGGTCGACCAGTCCAAGAGCGGCGGAGCGACGCTGTCTGGACCGTCGCGAGCTCATGATCGGATCGATGCTCAGCTTGGGTGTGATCATCGTTGTCCGATCGTCGAAAGCGTCCTCCCACAGGCGGGAAAAGAGCGGCTCGGTCTCGGGATCGGGACGGCGCGGGTAACCGTACCGGCGTAGGTCGCTCGCCGAGGCGGCACGTGGGTCGAAACTATCGGGGACGGACTCGAAGACACGTAGCTTGTCGACGAATTCGCTCGCTGGGTCAGTTGGCATAACCGCTCCGTTCGGGTTGGTGGTCCGGCTCGAGACCGACGGGCACCGTCGCCGGCCGCGGCGCCGGTAGACGGGACGATCAAGGCGGCGGTTGGACGCGGTCCTGGCCGGCGGCTGACTTTGCCGGCCCGGGAATTGTCCATATGAGCGCCTTGCGCATCCGTGGCGGTCATTCGCCGACGAATGTGTGAGACCAGAAGCAGCGCTGGGCGAAAGTCGGGTAACTGACAAAAGCCGTTGATGCGCGTCGATTACGTACCGGCAGATGTGCACCGATGCCCGCTCAACGATCCTGCCCGGGCAAGGTGTCCGGCAAGCGGCCCGGACGCATTTTCTGCCGGGTCCTGACTATCCGCTGGTGGGGAGGTACGCTGCATCGATCTGAGTGTCCGGCGGTGCCGGACACCTCACCTGCAAAAGCCCAGGAGAGTGCGTGGATGAGACGACCGATCCGAGAGTGACGTTCGCTCGCCGATTACAGGCGCTGCGAGAGGCGGTGGGTCTTTCCATAAGACAGTTGGAGATCGAAAGCGAACAGACTCCGCGTCGCCGGGCGGAAAAAGCGGTGCGCCTCAAACGCAGCACCATAGCCGGAATGACCAGTCGAGAGCGCCCGGTTCGGCCGGAAATGGCGAACTTCGAAGTCTTCGTCGATACCTGCCTACGCGTCGCAGCGAAGAAGAACATTTCGCTGCCGCCCGTCCTCGGCGATCGCCGCAGCTGGGACAAGGCCTATCGGGACCTACGAGACCAGCTTGACCGCTATCCACGCCGCGCCGCCGTCCGTCCCCTCCCGGAACGCCCTTCCGGCCCCATCCCCGCCGAAGCCGGGACGATACCTCCCGGAACTCCGTCCACGGCGCCTCCCAAGACTCCGTCCCCGGCTCAAGCGCCCGCGGCCGAGAACAGCGATGCGCTGGAAGGAGAAACGGGTGCCCTCACCAGACGGCGCATCCTCCTTGCGGCGCCCGCGGCGCTGGCCGTCGCGGGGGCAAGCGTCCTCCTTCCCATGTGGTTACACAGAGCCGTGTCGCCGCGGCCGACACCGGCCTCGAGCTCTGTGGGCACGGGAACCGGCCCGCCCCTCGACGACGCCGGTTACAGCTCCGTCGGAAGGCTCCTCAGCCCTCCGATCGCCAAGGACGACCCCGTCTGGTCTGTCTCGATCGGCATGTTGAAGGGCGAGCCTGTCGCGGTCGTCGGACGGGCCGACGGCACTGTGCAACTGTGGAACCCGGCGACGGGCCGAGCTCGCAGCAGTCCACTCACCGGCCACGACAAACCCGTGTACTCCATCGCCCTACGCAGCCCGATCGCGGTGTCCGGCAGCGTCGACGGCACACTGCGGGTCTGGGACCTCACGGCCAACCCGCCCACGAGCACCCGCATAGGTGACCGGCTCGGCGGCGGAATCAACGGCGTCGCGCTGGCAACCGTGAGCAACCGGACCGTGGTCGTGTCCGCCGCAGACGATCGCACGGTCCGGGTCTGGGACCCGGCCGTCCCCGAACTCAGCGGCAAGATCCTCGGCGGGAGGCTCGATTCCGAGGTAACCAGCATCGCCACCGGCACCCTGAAAGGCACCGCGATCGCTGTGTCCGGCAGCGCGGACGGCACGGTGCGCCTTTGGGATCTGGACGCGTCACGCGTCGTCCGCGACCTCGGCGCCCATCAGGCCATGGTCGGAACGATGGCCATCGGCACAACGCGCGGCACAACGGTCGCGGTCTCGGGCGGCGAGGACGGTGAAGTCCGGATCTGGGACCTCACCGCAGCTGAGCCCGCTGGCACGATCCTCAGCCACATCAACAACGCGGTCAAGACCGTGGCCATCGGTACCGTCAACGGCCGGACCATCGCCATCTCCGGCAACGACGACAACACCATCCGGATCTGGGATCTGGCTACCGACCGGCCCTACGGCGATGGCCTCGCCGGCCCGGACAAGGGAGCCGAAGCCATCGCGATCGGCAATCTCGGCGGCAGGCCCATCGTCATCTCCGGCCACTGGGACGGCACCATCTGGACCTGGAGCCTATGAACACAGGCACACCGACTCGCCCAGCTGGGCCCGATGGCCATCCCTTCAAGAGCGGGATTGTCACGCTTACCCGCGACCCGGCCGGATGCGGCTGACCGGCGAGCCGTAACCGGCCCGTCCGGCTCCGGGGGACTTCACCCACTCCATCGAGGCGCCGTTTCGCCGTGCGCCGTCCGAAGATCAGCAATACGGTCGAGGAGACCGCAGGGTCTCGCCGCCCGGCATGGAAAGGGACCACAGTGTCGATACTCGTAGTGCTGATTGTCGGCGCCGTCCAGGTCAACCTGCTGCTGGCTCTGGTGCTGCTGGGCATCGTTGCTCATCGCCAACACGAACGCGCCGACATCCGAACGGATTACGGCTGGGCCGTGCCCATCACCGACGAGGTGGACGTCGTGGCGGCCTATGCCGAAACGGCAACCGCAGCGGCGAAACGCGCCCTGGAGGAAGCCGACCAAGCAGAGCATGCGGCGGTACAGGCTGCCGCGGCACGCGACATGGCGGAGCAACGCCACCGACTGGCACTGAAACACGCCGAGGCGGCCGGCGAAGCTCATCAGCTCCTGCAGCGAGCCGCGCTGGACGCCTACCAGCGCAGGCAGCTGTCGGTGGCTGAACTCAACCGGATCTGGCAGCACACGCTGGTCATGGCCGAACCCACGCCCGGCCCGGCCGCGATGCCGCTCGGATGGGAGCTACGGGTGCGCGAGGCTCGACGACGGTACGAGCAAGCCGAGGCCGAGGCGGGGCGGGCCGAGGAAGAGGCACGTCGCAAGGCCGTGACTGCCGCGACCTTGGCCCACGAGGCGCAAGCCGCCGAGTCACTTCTTTCGGCAGCGAGGCGCTCGGCGAGTACGGGTCTGGTCGGCCTTCTGCGGGCCACATGGGCCGACCCCGTCACCAATGCTTTCAGTTGAACAACCGGTAGAGCGTGGCCGGGGCCTTCGTCTGTTCGGCAGCGGTCGGGAGTTTCGGCACGGCCGCAGTCCCGTAGTGGTCGTAAGTGATCTCGAAGGTGCCGCCCTTGAACTTGGCCGCAGCGGGAATCCGCATGGTGGTCGACGTCAGCCGGCCCTGGGCGTCGAGCACGACGGTGAAGGGGATCGAGTCCGCTTTCTTCCCGAGTGCCTTGAGATTTTTAGCGGTCAAGAAGCCCTCAGTCTGGCTGAGATTGACGGTGCCCCGAAAATGGCCCGAGCTGGTCCGGCTGATGTCGCTGGAGTTTTCGAAGATGATGTAGGCGGCCCTGGGCGCGGTCTCGCCGGAGTAGACATCCGGCGTTCCGTCCTCGTTTGGCAGCTTCTTGGGGTCGAACGACATCCACTTCTGCGGAAACCCGCTGCGGCCGGCCGGTTGGTCCTCCAGCTTCAGCCAAGACCTGTCCTTCGTCAGCAGATAGATCACGACCTCGGTGTAGGGCGGCCTCGTGTAGTGCTGCGGCGACAGGGTGATTTCGGCGATCTTGTCGGGTGCATCGATCACGCCGCTCTCGGAGGAGTCGAGGGACTTGACCGTGTAGTGATAGATGGGTGACGTCCCGGTCGGAAAGCCGGCTATCACGATCTGCTGGGGTGCCCTGTTGTCGACCGGCGGCGGCGCCGTTCGAGACGGTTCCGAGGAGACCACCGGCGAGCCGGCTTGGTGAGAACTGCAGCCGGCGGCGGTCAGCCCGAGAACGGTGACAAGAACGACGAGCCGACCGGGGACAGATGTCATGGAAGGTCACTTTCTGCGGACGTACGGCCACGCGGGCCGCGACGGTCGAAGCCGCGGCGAGATCCACCCTGGCGACCAGAGATATTCAGGGAAGGGGAGGCCCAGGTCAATGCCCTCTTCGGCTGCTTTCGCGAATCTCTGGGGCGCTGAGCGGGTCAGATATGGTCATAGCGACGCTGACCGGGCCGGCAGAGGGGAGCGCCCGCCGGGTCCCACCGGTCCGCGCGGGCACGCTTGGTCGGGTAGCGGGTGCTAGCCGTGGTGGTTGTGCCGCCGTGCGACGCTGACCGACGTGGCTGCACCGTGGATCGCCCTCGGGTTTTCGATCTTTATGACGGTGGCTGGGACTGCGCTGGCGACCAATTACCGTGAACTCGCCGCGAAACATGTGCGAGCGGCTCAGCGATGGAGTCCTCGTTTTCGCCGTGGACCAGCGGACCAGACACCGCTCGTTATTCTCGACCGGATCATTGGCGGGATCTTCGCCGTGGTTGGTGGCGTGATGTCCTGCCTGGTCCTTCTCGACCTGATCGTCGGTCCTGGCCGGTTGATTTATTACGGCCGATGACGCCCAACAGGACATCTGGATTTGCCGCTGGGGGTGCCTTCCCGGCGACTACATCGGCACCGTGGCCGCGTCCGGCTGCGATGCCCGTTCGTCGCCGGCACGCTATCGCCAGCAGCCGGGGTCTGCCGAGATGGCAGATCCTGTTCGGGCACGTCGTTTGACCGAGGACGAGGGGTCGCCGGCTGCGGCAGATCGTGCGCCCCGGCGACCGGCTCGCTGATCCGACTCGATTGACACGGGTGCCGTGTGAATCGCGAGTTGACAGGTGTTGGACCTTGACTGGTGCGGCGCGAAACGATCACGGCATGGATTGCTCAGGTGGCAAGGTGCCGGGTGTCCTCGGCGTGAGGATGCCGGTGGCGTTCAGGGCCACGACGTCCCGGCCGGCCTGCCTCGAGCCTGATCAAGGTGAACATATGGAGGAGTCATGGCCCGCATCATCCTGTACATGGCGATGTCCCTGGACGGATTCATCACCGGCCCCGACGACGACGAGGACAACCCGGCCGGTGTGGGCGGCATGCGGCTGATGGAATGGCTCGGCCCGGGGCCCACGGTGGCCGAGTTCCGACCTACCAACAGCCAAAGCCAGACCGTGTTCGACGAGTCGAAGGCGACCGGCGCCGTCATCACCGGGCGGCGGACCGGCGACTTCGCCCACTACTGGGGCGGCGACCACCACGACGGCGTACCGATCTTCGTGCCCGCCCACGAGGCTCCGGCGCACAACCCGTACGAGCGGGTGCACTACGTGACCGAGGGCATCGCGGCGTGTGTCGAGCAGGCCAAGGCGGCCGCAGGCGACCGGGACGTCATGATGCACGGCGCGTACACCGCCCAGCAGTGCCTGAAGGCCGGCCTGCTCGACGTGATCGAGCTTCAGCTCATGCCGGTCCTGCTCGGCCAGGGCCGACTCCTGTTCGAGGATCTGCCACCTGAACACATCGAACTGGACCTGGTCCGAACGTTGGAGGCGCCGAAGACCCTGCACCTCCGCTACGAGGTGAAGCGAGCATGACCGGCCCGATCCGGCTCTACATGTCGATGTCTCTCGACGGCTTCATCACCGGACCGGACGACCGGAAGGGCCAGGGCCTCGGCCGAAACGGCGGCCGGCTGTTCAACTGGCTCGACGACCGCATGGGGGACGGCCCCAGCGGGCGCGTCTACCGGGAGGGCTCGGCGACCGGGGCGGTGATCGCGGGGCGGCGCACGTTCGAACTCGCCGACCGTTGGCACGGTGACCACCACGACGGCGTCCCGATCCTCATCCTCACCCATCACCCCGACGACAGTGAGCAACTGTCGGCCAACACGAGGTACTTCACCGACGTCGCCGAATGCGCCCGGCAGGCCCGCGCCGCGGCCGGTGACCGGGGCGTGCTGGTCCACGGTGCGGGCGCGGGACAAGCGCTGCTCCGAGCCGGCGAACTCGACGAAATGGAGATCAATCTCGTTCCGGTGCTCCTGGGCGCGGGTCGCCGGCTGTTCGACCCGGTCGACTCCGGGCCGGTCGAGCTGGAACTGGTCCGGCGGCTGCACGACCGCGACGTGACGCACCTGCGTTACCGGGTGCTGCGGTGACCTTGCGTCAACGGCGGTGACCAGCTTGGTTGCCGCGCCGAAGCAACGGCATGTGGTTGGGATTCCAAGGCACTTGTCAGCGAGGCTGTGACGCTTCCGGCTCGGGGAGCCAGGCGCCGTCAGGTATGCGGAGCCAGTGGTTGGTCGCGGTCAGTTGGTCGATGGCTTGGTGCAGGGCCTGCAGGCCGGGATGGTTGGTGCCGGCATCCCAGATCATCGACCAGGGAAACAGGGCGACCGGCTCGACGAGCGGGCGTAGCACAGCTCCGGGTACCGCGGGCTGGGTGGTCATGGCGAGTACGGGCGCGTTGCGGTCGTGGATGTGGCGTGCCAGTTCGTCGAGTCCGTAGACGTGTGGATGCGCGTCCGTCGGGTCTATGCCGAACGGGGCGAGCAATTGCACGGCCGCGTGCTCCCATCCGGGTGTGGCGTGGTTGCCGGCACGAAAGCACAGCCCGGTGTCCCGCAGCGACGCGAGCGGCACCGCGTCGAGCCGGGCGAGGGGGTGGTGCTCCGATACGAGCACGGCGAACGGTTCTCGCCGCACGGTCCGCTGCCGCAGCCGGTCGGACAGCGGGTGGTGGCGGCCGAAGGTCACGTCGAGCCGCCCGGCCAGCAGCATCGGCGGGGCGGCTTCGTAGCCACTGTGGAAACGCGCGAAGAACTCGACGTCCGGCGCGTGCTGCCGAGCCGCGGCCAGAACGAGTTCGGGGGTGAGGCCCGGCCCGACGACGTCGACGGTCAGGGACCGTCGCTCGCCGCGCAGCTCGCGTACGGTCGCATCGAAATGCGCGAGTAGCTCCCGGGCTCGAGTGAGTAGTACGGCACCGGCGGGGGTGAGCGCGACCCGGCGGGTGGTGCGGTCGAGCAGCCGGACGCCGAGCCGCTCCTCGAGCCGTCGGATGTCCCGGCTGAGTGCCTGCTGCGCCACGAACAGGCGCTGCGCGGCCCGGCTGAAATGCAGCTCTTCCGCCACGGCGACGAAGTACCGCAGGAGTCTGAATTCCAGGTCGTCGGGCACAGGCTCCTTTCTACCTCGATTGACGCGGGTGCCGTGTGAATCATGGCCAGATAGGTGTTCGACCTTGACTGGTGTGCCACGAAACGATCGCGGCATGGATCGCTCAGATGGCAAAGTGGCCGGCGCCTTCGGCGCGGTCGCAGCGTGTTTCGGACTCGCCGGCGTGTTGACGGCGGTATGGGGTGCCACGCTCGCCGCCACCGACGCCCGGCTGAACCTCGGTCCGGGGCGACTCGGCGGAGCGTTGACAGCACTGGCGGTCGGCACCCTCATCGCCATGCCGCTCGCCGGACGGCTGGTCGACCGGTGGACCGCACGGCGCCTGCTGCAGTTCGCCATTCCGGCGTCGGCGGTGGCACTGGCCGGTCCGGCCGCTGCTTCATCGGCCGGGCTGCTGACAGTGTCCGCTTTCGTGCTTGGTGTTCAGTTCGGCGGCCTCAACGTGGCTCTGACCGTGCAGGCGGTGACCGTTGAGCGCGCGCTCGGCCGGCCGGTCATCGCGCGGATGCACGGCACTTGGGCGCTCGGCGCGGTCGCCGGCGGAACGGCGGTTGCCGCCGCTCTACGCCTCGGCCTGGACGTACGGGGGGTCCAGATCGCCGGTGGGGTCGCGCTTGCTGTCGCTGGCCGGGCCGCGGCGTCGAGGCTTCCTATGTGGATGCGTGCGGCACCGGCGGATGCGGACACCCGACCGGATATCGCGGCCACGACGACGCGGGCGCCGCGTTCCACACTGGTGATCATGCTCGGTGCCGTCGGGGCGGCAGCCTTCATCACCGAAGGCGCCGCAACCGACTGGGCCGGTGTCCACGCCACGCGAGTGCTGCACGCGGACCCGTCCGTTGCCTCACTGGTGTACACGGTCTTCTTCGCCGCGATGACGGTGGTGCGGTTCGCCGGCGACGTGGTGCGTGCCCGGCTCGGTGCCTCGACGACCCTGCGACTGGCCGGAGGCGCTGCCGCCGCCGGGCACGGCCTGGTGCTGGCCTCAGGCGCATTGCCGGCGGCTATGCCAACAAAGGTGGCCTGTGCCACCGCCGGCTGGGCGCTCGCCGGCATGGGCATGGCCGTGGTGTGGCCCGTCGTGCTCAGCGCGCTGGGCGCCGCCGGAGCGGTCGGCCCCCGGCTCTCCGCGGCCACGACCGTCAGCTACTCCGGCGGTCTGGTCGGGCCGGCAGCCATCGGCTACGTCGCCGCACGGGCGACGCTGCCGGTTGCCCTGGTTATCCCGACCGGCCTGGCGATGCTGGTGTTCCTCGGCGCACCGGCGGCAGTGTCCAAGATCCGCAACGCGGACACCGTCGTAGCCGGGAGAGGGTCATGACCAACATCGACAGGTCCGACGAATATCCCGACGAGCTCGTCGGCATCTGCAGCCGATTCGGGTGGTCGATCGGCACTGCTGCGACGGATTACTGTCCGGACGAGCAGCCTGTCCGCCGCCGCGTGGCTCGCCGGCGTCGGGAGACAATGGCTCGTATGACGAGGGACGGTGCTGATCGCCCAATTAATGGGTCATCGCGGGGCCGACTCATCATCATCTGCGGGCTGCCCGGCAGCGGGAAGACGACCAGGGCCAAGGAAGTAGCCGCTCAACGGCGCGGCCTACGGCTCGGACCGGATGAGTGGATGACAGCGCTCGGCATCAGCGTGTGGGACGACGCCATGCGACAGCGTGTAGAAACGCTTCAATGGTCGGTGGCCAAGGAACTGCTGCTCCTCGGCAACACGGTGATTATCGAATGGGGAACGTGGGCCCGTTCAGAGCGCGACGCCCTGAGACTTCAGGCCCAAAGGCTCGGGGCTGCCGTGGAGCTGCACTACCTCGATGTCCCGGATGACGAACTTTGGCGCCGGATCCAAGAACGGGCCATGGAGGATCCTCCCGTTGAACGCTCGGACGTTGACGAATGGCGGCGTCACTTCGAACCGCCCGACGAGCAGGAACTGGCCGGATACGACGCCCGGACGCCAACCCCGTGACATCCGCTCGGGCCGAGCGGACGGCCCCGTCCGGTGCGCTCGGCGCTCACGATTCCACCGCGCGAACCGTCAGCGCGTTGAGGTTCGCCTTCACGATCGCCGTGCCTATGAGTTCGTGGGCGACCGGAGGCAACTCCTCGGGCCGGAACCAACGGATCTCGTCGTGTTCGTCGGGGGCGGCGTTTGCCGGTGTCCCCTCCCATTCGCCGACAAGCCAGGCGCTGAGGTGTACGGATTCCTCTCCGCGGCCCGCGTCCAGGCGACACAGGGGGATCGCCGAGCCGGTTGCTATCCGCACGCCCAGTTCCTCGTGCATCTCCCGGGCGAGCGCGACCAGCTCGGTCTCGCCCGTCTCGATGTGTCCGCCGGGCAGATCCCACACGTCCGGGTAGGCGCGGCGGTCCGGATTTCGGTGGACGAGCAGGACTCGGCCTTCGCGCACCAGAGCCGCGGTGACGATCTCGTGCATGGGTGGGGATTATGGCAGGACCGTCCGGCCGGGACGGGTTCAAGGCGCGGACGGGCCGAGGCCGGACTGGATGGCGAAGACGACCAGTTGGGCGCGGTCGCGGGCGTGCAGCTTGACCATCGCCCGGCTCACGTGGGTGCGGACCGTGTCGGCGCTGACCACCAGGCGGGCGGCGATCTCGTCGTTGGACATGCCGGTGGTGACCCAGCCGGCGATCTCGCGTTCGCGTTCGGTCAGGTCGCCGAGGCGGGGGTGGGTGGTGCGGGCCGGGCCGCGCCGGGCGAACTGGGCGATCACGCTGCTGGTGACCGCGGGGGAGAGCAGTGACTCGCCGGCGGCGACGACGCGTACGGCCCGGAGCAGTTCCTCGGGGTCGGCGTCCTTGAGCACGAAACCGCTGGCGCCGGCGTGCAGGGCCTCGAAGACGTATTCGTCGAGGCCGAACGTGGTCAGCATGACCACGCGGGTGCCGGACAGGGCCGGGTCGGCGGTGATCTCGCGCAGGGCGGCCAGGCCGTCGAGGGCGGGCATGCGGATGTCCATCAGCGCGACGTCGGGCCGGGTGCGCCGGATCAGCTCGATGCCGGCCCGGCCGTCGGCCGCCTCGCCGACCAGCGACGTGTCTTCCTCGACCGTCAGCAGGGCCCGCACGCCCATGCGCACCAGGGCCTGGTCGTCGATCACCACCACCCGGATCGGCGTCACGACGGTTCTCCCACCGGCAGTTCGGCCGCCACCGTGAAACCCGGGCCTGGTCCGGGCCCGGCGGTCAGCGTTCCTCCGAGGGCCTGTGCCTGGGCGCGCATGCCGGCGATGCCCGAGCCGCCGGATTCCGGCGGCGGCGGTGCCGGTACGCCCGGGGCCCGTCCCGCGTCGGCGACGGTGACCCGCAGGACGCCGGCCGAGACGTCCATGGTGACCGAGGCGGAGGTGCTGCCCGCATGTCGCAGCACATTGGTCAGTGACTCCTGGATGATCCGGTAGGCGGCCGTGCCCACGGCGTCGGGCACCGCGGGCCGGCCGCTCAGCCGCACTGCCAGGCCGCCGGCCCGGACGCGTTCGATCAGCCGGGACAGGTCGGCCAGTCCGGCGCTCGGCTGTCGTGCTGCCGGCTCGTCGGTGCCGCGCAGGGTGTCGAGCTGGGTGCGCAGATGTTCGAGCGATTCCCGGCTGGTCGCCCGCACCGCCTCCATCGACTCGCGCGCCTGCGCCGGGTCGCGTTCCAGCACGTGCAGGGCCACTCCGGCCTGCATCGCGATCACGGCCAGTCCGTGTCCGATCGTGTCGTGCAGGTCCTGGGCCATCCGCAGCCGTTCGTCGGCCGCCGCCCGGCGGGCCTGCTCGGCGCGTACGCGAGCGGCCGACTCACCGCGGACCCGGACCGCGGCGCCCACCGCGAGTGACCCGGCGCCGATCGCCAGCCAGGCGAAGGTCAGCCAGGCCGCGCCGACCGCCCCGATCGGCGGGGTGGTCCGCGACTCCTTCACGAAGACCGCGCCGAGCAACGTCAGCATCCAGGCCCCGCCGACCACCGCCGCGCGGCGGAACGGCCAGCGGGCGGCGGCGTTGCCGAGGACGACCGGGGCGGTGAACAGCACCGGCCCGTACGGATATCCGGCCGCGAGATAGGCCGCCAGCGCGGCCCCGGTGACCGCGAGGCTCCACGCCGGCCGCCGGCGCAGCGCCACCCCGGCCACCGCGACGAGCACCAGGAGGTATGCGAAGTGGTCGGGCGCGCGGGTGCTGGCCGGCTGGTTGCGCCCGGCCGGCCCGGTGCCGCCGAGTCCGATCAGCAGCAGCGGCAGGCAGATCGCGAGGTCGGTCAGCCGGCCCCGGGTTCGCCCGATCCTCATGAGCACACGGTAGGCGCGGGTGCGCGCTCTCGCGTCCCAGATCACGCGTACCCCTTCTACGCGGATCCGCGTACGGCCGGGGCCGCGCTCAGGCGGACGCGCCGGGAGGGGTGCGGCGGGAGCCTGGACGGCATGACGACTTCAGTGGTCGAGACTCACGATCTGACCCGGCGGTACGGCGAGCGCCTCGCCGTCGACCGGGTCAGCCTGACCGTCCGGCGCGGGGAGGTCTACGGCTTCCTCGGCCCGAACGGTGCCGGCAAGACAACCACTCTGCGGATGCTGCTCGGCCTGATCACGCCGACCGGCGGGCGCGCGACGGTGCTCGGCGGGGAGCCGGGCCGTCCCGAGGTCGCCCGGCGGGTCGGCGCGCTCGTCGAGGGCCCGGGCTTCTTTCCCTACCTGAGCGGCCGGGACAACCTGCGGGTGCTCACCCGCTATCGGGGACTGCCCGACGCGGCGGCCGACGCCGTGCTCGAACGGGTCGACCTGCGGGACCGGGGCGGGGACCGGTTCAAGTCCTATTCGCTCGGCATGAAGCAGCGGCTGGGCGTGGCGGCGGCCCTGCTCGGCGACCCGGAGCTGCTGATCCTGGACGAGCCGACGAACGGGCTCGACCCGGCCGGGGTGGCCGACATGCGTACGCTCGTCGCGGCGCTGGCCGCGGCCGGGCAGACCGTGCTGCTCTCCAGCCACCTGCTCGGTGAGGTCCAGGAGATCTGCCACCGGGTCGCGGTGATCAACGCCGGCCGGCTGGTGATCGAGGCGCCGGTGACCGAGCTGCGCGGGGCGGCCGGCGGCCTGCTGGTGCGGGCCGAGCCGCTCGACGTGGTGCTGGCGGTCGGGATGCGGCTGGCCGGCGACGACGCGGTCACCGTCGCCGACGGTCTGGTGCGCCTGCGCCTCGACCCCGGGCGGGCCTCCGAGCTGACCCGCGAGCTGGTGCTGGCCGGGGCTGGTGTCCAGGAGATCCGGCCCGCCGAACGTTCCCTGGAAGAGGCTTTCTTCGAATTGACGGAGGTGTCCGCATGACCGCCGATCTGCTGCGCCTGCGCAAGTGGCCGGCCGCCTGGCTGATGCTGGGAGTTTGGCTGCTGCTCAGCGGGCTCTTCAGTTTCCTGTTTCCCTACCTCTCCTACCGCAGCAGCGGCAGTGGTGGCTTCTCGACCGAGGGTGCGAGCAAGGCCGAGCTGCTGAGCAGCATGCTTCCGGCTCAGCTGCCGGTCATGCTGGTCAGCGGTACGCCGATGTTCGGCGGCGCGATCCTGCTCATCCTCGGCGCGCTCGCGGCCGGGTCGGGATATTCCTGGGGCACCTGGAAGACCGTGCTCACTCAGGGCCGCACGCGTCTGCAGGTGGCTCGGGGCCTGTTCCTGGCCCTGCTGGTCGCGGTGATGGTCTTCGTGTTGGTGACCCTCGTCTATGACCTCGCCCTGTCGCTGCTCGTGGCGTCGGCCGAGGGCCAGGCGCTGACCCTGCCCGGCGGTTTCGCGCTGCTCAAGGCCCTGGGCGGCACGGTGCTGATCTCAGCATTGTGGACGGCGGCCGGCGTCTTCATCGGACTGCTCGCCCGCGGCCCGGCCCTGGCGGTCGGCCTCGGCCTGGTCTGGGCGCTCGTGGTGGAGAACCTGCTGCGCGCCGTCGGCGGCCTGCTCGACTGGCTGAACCCCATCACCGATCACCTGCCCGGCACCGCGGCCGGCTCACTCGCGGCGGCCGTCGGCGCTACCCCGGCCAGCAGCCCGGACGGCACGCCCGGCGTGGTCACCTCGCTGACCGGAACGGCCGCCACCGCCACCGCGGCGATCTATCTCGTGGCCTTCGTCGCCCTGGCGGCGATGTTGCTACGCCGCCGTGACGTGGCCTAGCGGGGCGCCGTGCCGCAGCCGGGGCCGGTAGACGTCGGACGGCGCCGGGTTGATGGTCCGCTCGATCTCGATCGCGTGCCACAGGCAGAACATCGCGACCGCCCACACCTTGCGGGAGTTGTCGGCCAGGCCGGCCCGGTGGTCGGCCAGCAGCTGCCCGGCGTAGCGCAGATCGAGCAGGTGGCCTGCTCCCGAATCGGCGAGCAGGCCGCCGATCCAGTCGCCGATCGAGCCTTTCAGCCACACCCGGGTCGGGGTCGGGAAGCCGAGTTTCGGCCGGTCCCGGACCGACTCGGGCACGATGCCGCGCATCGCCTCGCGCAGGGCCGCCTTGGTCGTACGCTGGTGGGCCGGCAGCTTCATCCCGGTCGGCAGCCCGGCCGCGGCCGCATAGACGGCCGGGTCGAGAAACGGCACCCGCAGCTCCAGCGAGTGCGCCATCGACATGCGGTCGGCCTTGGCCAGGATGTCGCCGGGCAGCCACGTGTGGAGGTCGACGTACTGCATGGACGCCGGGTCGTCGACGTCGGCGGTCTCGGCGTACAGGTGGGCCGTGACCGCGGTGTGCGGCTCGGCCGTGAATCGCATGATCTCCGCCTTCTCGGCCGGGGAGAAGATGCGCGCGTTGCCGTAGTAGCGCTCCTCGATCGGCGTCGTGCCGCGCTCGAGGAAGCTGCGGCCGCGCATGCCCTCCGGCATGACGTGCGACAGCCCGCGCAGGCCCCGCTGCATGACCGCCGGGAGACAGCTGATCCCGGCCAGCGACATCGGCTCCCGATAGATCGTGTAGCCCCCGAACAGCTCGTCCGATCCCTCACCGGACAACGCCACGGTGACGTAGCGGGACGCGGTCCGGGCCACGAAGTAGAGCGGGATCAGCGACGGGTCGCCCATCGGGTCGTCGAGCAGGTGCACGATCCGCGGCAGCTGGAGGATCACGTCGTCCTCGGTGATCGGCGCCGGGATCAGCTCGACGCCGAGCCGGCCGGCGGTGTCCTGGGCGACCGCCAGTTCGGAGTAGCCGTCCTCCTCGAACGCGGCCGTGAACACCCGCAGGTTGGGCACCTCCTGGCGGGCCAGCGCCACGATCGCGGTCGAGTCGATGCCGCTCGACAGGAACGCGCCGACCGGCACGTCGGCCCGCAGGTGGGCGCGCACGCTGTCGCGCAGCGCCCACTGGATGTGCTCGTGCGCTTCGTCGGCCGGCCGGTGCAGGGGCCGCAGCGACGGGCGGAAGTAGCGTTCCTGCCGGACGCCACCGCCCGGGGTCCAGGTCAGCCGGTGACCCGGCGGCACCCGGCGAACCTGCTTGTGCAGGGTGAGCGGGTCGGGCACGAACTGGAAGCTGAGGTAGTGGGCCAGCGCGTCGGTGTCGAGGGCGGCGGCCGCGTTGCCGCTGAACGGCGCCAGGGCCTTGCGCTCGCTGGCCAGGAACAGTCCGTCCATGGTCTCGAGCAGGTAGAGCGGCTTGATCCCGAACGGGTCGCGGGCGGCGTGCAGGGTGCCGGTCCAGTGGTCGTACGCGACGAACGCGAACATCCCGCGCAGCCGGGGCAGGGCGCCCGCACCCCAGTAGTGCAGCGCCGCCGCCAGCACCTCGGCGTCGCCGTCGGTCGTGAACGAGGCGCCGTTCGACCGGATCAGCTCGTCCCGCAGCTGCCGGTAGTTGTAGATCTCGCCGTTGCAGACCACGGTCCACCGGCCGGAGTCCGCCGGGTAGTGCACCGGCTGGGGGCTGCCCTCGCGGTCGATGATGGCGAGCCGTTTGAAACCGAAGGCGATCCCGTCGGCGTACTCGACGACGGTGTCGTCGGGGCCGCGGTGGTGCATCGTCTCCAGCGCGGCCGAGAACGCCGCGATCGTGTCGGGGTCGGGCGCACCGGCCTGCGGGCGGCTGCTGACGAAAACACTGAGACCACACATGCGGCGGAACGTACGACCGGGGTTGTGAGGAACCTGTGCGGAAGTCGTCGAGATCCGGGCGCCCATCGAAATCGGAGGGGAACTTCACCGGATCCCAACAATGTTTGACCGCCTGGGCCAGAATCGCGACGTGACTGCACGTATCCTCGTGGCCGACGACGATCCCAAGCACGCGCAGCTCATCAAGCTTTATCTGGAGCGCGAGGGCCATCAGGTGCTTACGGTCGGTGACGGTCGGGCGGCGCTGGAACAGGCCCGCGCCCGCCGCCCCGATCTGATCGTCCTCGATGTGATGATGCCGATCGTCGACGGTCTCGACGTCTGCCGCATCCTGCGCGCCGAGTCGAACGTGGCGATCCTGCTGGTCACCGCCCGTTCGTCGGAGAACGACATGCTGCTCGGGCTCGACATCGGCGCCGACGACTACCTGGGCAAGCCGGTCAGCCCTCGGGAACTGACCGCCCGCGTACGGGCTCTGTTGCGCCGGACCGGCGCGGCCGAGGGAGCCACCGCGGTGTTGAAGGTCGGCGACCTCGAGGTCGACCCGGGCCGGTTCGAGGCGCGGATCCGGGGCGTGCCGGTGAACCTGACCGCCAAGGAGTTCGGCATCCTCGAACTGCTGGCCGGCGAGCCGGGCCGGGTCTTCACCCGCGGCCAGATCATCGACAAGACGTTCGGCTTCGAACACGACGTCTCGGAGCGGACGGTCGACGCCCACGTGGTCAACCTGCGCCGCAAGGTCGAGGACAACCCGGCCGAGCCGCGCTACGTGCAGACGGTGTACGGCCGGGGCTACCGGATGGCCGAGCATTGAGCTTCCGCCTGCGGATCTTCGTGCTGGTCATGGTCGTCGCGGTGACCGCGATCGGCGCCACCGCGTGGCTCACCCTCCGGCTCACCCAGCGGGAGCTGGCCCAGGCCGCCCGCGCGGCAGCCGACCACCAGGACGAGATCATCGACGCGGTGCGCGACTACGGATTCCGGCACGGCAGCTGGCCCGGGGTCGACAAGGTGGTGGCCGAGGAGTCGAACCGGACCGAGCTGCACATCCAGTTGCGGTCGACCGAAGCCGGCGGGATCGGCGACATAGTGGCCGACTCCGACAACATCGCGAACCAGGCCTCCGGGCCGGTGCGGGGCACGATCGTCATCGACCCGCGCCCCACGATCGACCCGTCGATCCTGCAGACGCCGTCCCGGCTTTCCCCCTCGGCCGAGCGGCAGTGGGTGAAGAAGACGGGCCTGCTGCCGGCCGACCTGTTCGGTCCGGCCCCGCAGGACGGGGCCCTCGGCGGGCCGGGCGCTCTGATGCTCCGGCAGGCGGCCCAGTACCGGGCCGCGCTGCTGGCGGTGCGCTGCACGGGCGACGCCGGCCTGCCGACGGCCAAGCCGCCCTATCTGACCCCGGCGCAGATCTCCGGCCGTCCGGCCTGCGTTTCGCAGGCCGCGGCTGCCGTACGCGACGACAGGACGTGGCTGTCCGCCGCCTGGTCCCAATACACCACCTGCCAGACGCCCGACGCCACCGGCCTGCCGAAGGCCGGCTGCCTCGAGTGGGCTTTCAGCACCGCGGTGACCGATGTCTCGGCGGTGCCGTTGCAACTCTTCCTGGGCAGCCGCAACGGGCTCGACCTCGCCGAACTGGGCCGGCCGGCCGCGTTCGGGGCGGCCGGGCTGGTCGTGGTCGCGGTGCTCGGCACGGCGTGGATCGCCCGCCGGTTCAGCCGTCCGGTGCGCCGCCTCACGATGGCGTCGGTGCTGCTCGCGGGCGGCCACTTCAACATCCGGGTGCCGGTGCGCGGGCGCAGCGAACTGGACCGGCTCACCCAGTCGTTCAACACCATGGCCGAGGCGGTGCAACGCAGCGAGGAGAGACAGCGCCGGCTCATCGCCGACGTCGCGCACGAGATGCGTACGCCGTTGTCGAACCTCCGCGGCTATCTGGAAGGGCTGTCCGACGGCGTGGTCGAGCCCAGCCGCGAACTGTTCGCCTCACTGCACGAGGAAACCCTGCTCCAGGGCCGCATCCTGGACGACCTGCAGGTGCTGGCCCAGGCCGAGGCGGGCGACCTCAACTACGCCCGGTCCGCCACCGACCTGGCCGACCTGGTCTCGGCCGGCGCCACCGCCCACCGCGCGGTCGCCGCCGAGGCCGGCATCGCCCTGACCGTCGACGCCCCCCACCCGGTCTGGGTCCAGGCCGACTCGGACCGCCTGCGCCAGGTCCTCGGCAACCTGCTGAGCAACGCGATCCGCTACACCGACGAGGGCGGCCACGTGCTGCTCAAGGTGCGGGCGGACGACGGCGAGGCGGTGCTGACCGTCCAGGACACCGGCGTCGGCATCGCGCCGGGCGACCTGCCCCGCGTCTTCGACCGCTTCTGGCGCGCCGACCCGGCCCGCCAGCGCGCCACCGGCGGCACCGGCCTGGGCCTGACCATCGCCCACCGCATAGTCACCGACCACGGTGGCCGCATCGACGTGACCAGCCGCCCCCACATCGGCACCACCTTCACCGTCCACCTGCCCCGGGAGAGGCCGCCCGGTCAGTAGCGGAAGGCTCCGACCATGGTGTTGAGGCGGGTGGCGATGTCGGCCAGGTCGCCGGCGGTGCGCTCGGTGGCCTGGGCGGCGTCGCGGGTGGTGGCGGTGACCGAGACGACGTCGGCCAGTTCGCGGCTGATCTGGGAGGTGCCGCCGGCCGCGCGGTTGAGGTCGCCGGTCATGTTGCTGGTGGTGGCGCTCTGCTCCTCGACCGCCGAGGCGATCGTGTTCTGGTAGTCGTTGATGCGCTCGATGACCTCGCCGATGCCGGCGATCGCGTCGACCGCGACGCGGGTGTCGGCCTGGATCGCCTCGGTGCGGCGGCTGATCTCCTCGGTCGCCTTGGCGGTCTCCTGGGCCAGGTCCTTGACCTCGCCCGCGACGACCGCGAAGCCCTTGCCGGTCTCGCCGGCCCTCGCCGCCTCGATGGTCGCGTTCAACGCCAGCAGGTTGGTCTGCTCGGCGATCGCGGTGATCGCCCGGACCACGCTGTCGATCTGGGCGGAGGACTCGTCGAGTTTGACCATCAGTTCCTTGGCCTGGGCGGCCGCGCCGACCGCGTTGGCCGCGACCTGGGCCGCCTCGGTGGCGCTGATCGAGATTTCGCGGATCGCCGCGCCCATCTCCTCGGCGCCGCTCGCCACCGCCTGCACGCCGGCGCTGACCTCGCCCGCCGCGGCGTCGATCGAACCGATGCGGCCGGAGGCCTGGTCGGTGTTGCCGGCGAGGTCGCGGCTGGCCTGCTGGAGTTCGGTCGAGCCGGTGGACAGCCCGGTGCTGATCTGGGCGACCTCGCGTACGGTCTCGCGCATCCGGGTCGCCGCCTGGTGCACCGAGCGGGACATCGCGCCGATCTCGTGGCCGGCGGTGTCCGGTTCGTTCCCGGTCAGGTCGCCGTCGGCCATCTCCGACAGCACGTGCTGGAGGGCGGTCAGCCGCCGGCCGATGGCCTGGGCGGTCACCAGGGCGACGGACCCCGCGATCAGCAGTCCGACGACCAGCACCAGGATGATCGTGACGCGGGCGTCGCGGGCCGAGCGGTTGGCGTCCGCGGCGGAGGTCGCGGCGCGTTTGAGCGACGTGTTGACCAGGGTGTCGATCTGCTGGATGGCCTGGGCGATCGTCGGGTTGAGGCCGGTCGTGCGCAGGTTTTCCCACTCCGCCATCCGGCCGGCCGCCTTCAGCTGCACGGCTTGCGCCCGGAGCTGGTTGTACTTCGCCCAGGACGCCTCGAAGGAGCTCAGCGCGGCCAGCTCCGGGGCCGAGACGTGGTAGGTGCGGAACTGTTTGATCTGCAGCGGGATCTGGTTGAAGATCTGTGCCGCCTGGTCGTTGTACGTCTTGGCCGCGCTCAGGCTGCTGCTCGTGGTGCCGGAGAGGCTGGCCCAGCGGCCGTGCCAGACCAGCTGCTGCAGATCCTTGGCGACGTTCAGGGGCTGGAGGGAGTCGGTATACATCGTATCGGTGCGTTTGGCGATGGAGCCCGCCCGCACGATGCCGATGACGCCGACCACGGCGGCCACGACCAGGGTGATCGCGGCGACCACCAGCAGACTCCCGCGAATGCTCAACGAGCGCACAAAGCCTCCCGACAACCGTAAACACTCTCAGATAGCAGTGATTCGGTTCAAAGCATGGCGCATCGCCGTGTCCGTGGTATAATTTACCAACCAGGGCGCGGCGGGCGCACCGCGCGGCCCGCGGCAACGTTCAGTTGATCGGGGCGATCATGCCGCCGTTGACGTAGATGGTCTGCGCGGTCACCCAGCGGGTCTCGGGCGCGACCAGGAAACGCATCACCGGCACCACGTCGATCGGGTCGCCGATGTCGCCGCTGATCGTCAGGCCGGAAAGCCACGCGATCGTCTCCGGGGTCTCCGCGTTGTAGAAGAACGCGGTCTTCTGCGGGCCCGGGGCGATGCAGTTGACGGTCACGCCGCGGACGCCGATCTCCTTGGAGAACGCCTTGGTGAAGTGCTCGACCGGCGCCTTGCTGCCCGCGTACGCCGAGTAGGTCGGCGCCGTGAACGCGACCTGCGTGGTCACCATGTTCACGATCCGGCCGTCGTCGGCCATCTTGGTCGCCGCCTCCTTCATCAGGAAGTACGGCACCTTGGCGTTGATCGCCATCGAGCGGTCGTACTCGTCCTCGGTGGTGTCGGCGAGCGCCTTACGAATGATCAGACCGGCGGTGTTGACCAGGATGTCCCAGCGGCCGAACTGCGCGATCGCGGCGTCGGCCAGCTTGGTGATCTCGCCGTCGGCGGTCAGGTCGCCCTGGTGGGCGAACGCCCGTACGCCCCGCGACTCGAGGTCCTTGACCACGACGGCGGCTTCGTCGGCCCGCTTAGCCGTGTTGTAGTGCACGACGACGTCGGCGCCGTCGTCGGCCAGCGCCTCGACGAACAGCTTGCCCAGGTTGGCGCTGCCGCCGGTGACGATCGCGACCTTGCCGCTCAGTTTTCCAGCCATCACAAATCCCCTTAGAACGTCGGGTGAAGCAGGTCGGAGAGACCGAGGCGGCCGAGGAACTCGACCCGCATCCGGTCGGCGACGGTGTTGACCACGGCCGCGCCGTCGTCGGTCGGGTCGTAGTGGAGGCGGAACGGCCGCTTGCCGCGTTCGGTGTCCACCACCTCGACGACCATCCGGGCGATCCGGCTCGGGTCGGCGTCGGCCGGCTCGAGCGCTGCCATCCGGGTCGAGATGTGCTCCATGAGCTGCGGATACAGCTCGTCGTAGGCGGCCGCGACGTCGGTGTCGGCCGGTCGCCCGGAGTGCGCGTAGTGGTTGGTGCCCTGGGTGAACGAGCCCGGCACGACGATCGTGGTCTCGATGCCGAACCGGGCCACCTCGAGCTGGGTGGTCGCGGCGAGCGCGTCCATCGCCGCCTTGGCCGCGAAGTACGGCCCGAGGTAGGGCGGGGTGCCGCCGCGGGTGCTGCTGCTGCCGATCCACACCAGCAGGCCGTCGCGCTGGGCGCGCAGGGCCGGCAGCAGGGCGCGGTTGACCCGGTGCGCGCCGAGCACGTTGGTGTCGTAGAGCGAGGCGAGCTGCTCCGGGGTGAACGCCTCGGCCGGCCCGACCACCATGTGGCCGACGTTGTGCACGATCACGTCGAGGCGGCCGGCCTGGCCGAGGACGTCGGCGGCGGCCTGCTCGACCGAGGTCTCGTCGGTCACGTCCAGTTCGACGGCGCGCAGGTCGACGCCGTTGGCCTTCGCGTAGCCCGCCGCGTCGGCGGCGGCCGCCGCGTTGTGACCGCCGATGTCCCGGATGCCGGCGAACACGGTGTGTCCGGCGTCGGCCAGCGCCCGGGACGTCATCAGCCCGAAGCCGCTGGACGCGCCGGTGACGAAGATGTTCTTTGGCATGGGTGAACGCTAGGAAGGATCACCCGGAGATAGCTTCGGTCAAACGACGGGGGATCGTTTCACCGGCTGATCGAGACGATCCAGGTCAGCAGCGGTCCGACGATCAGCGCGGGCAGCATGTTCGCCACCGGGATCTGCCGCACGTTGAGGACCCGCAACCCGACCCCGAGCAGCAGGACGCCGCCGACCGCCGAGATCGTGGCGATCTCGGCGTCGGGCAGCAACGTGCCCAGTGTCGCCCCGACCACGGTGAACGACCCCTGCACGGCGATCACCGAGAGGGCGGCCGCGGCCACGCCCCAGCCCAGCGAGGCGCCGAACGCGATGCAGATCACGCCGTCCATCACGCTCTTGATCACCAGCTGGTCGATGCCGCGGCCCAGCCCGTCCGACAGCGCACCGAGGATCGCCAGCGGGCCGACCGCGACGACCAGCGAAGCGGTGACGAAGCCCTCGCTGAACGAGCCGGCCTCCCCGCCCCGGGTCAGCCGGCGCTGCATCCACTCGCCGACCTGTTCGAGGCGGCGCTCCAGGTGCACGGCGGCGCCGGCCACCGAACCGATCACCAGCGCGCCCAGCATGATCAGCAGCGGCGCCCGGCCGCCGACCGCCCGGGTCAGCGCCGGGTCGACCAGCGACGCCACGTCCAGGCCGCCGATCACCAGGGTGATCAGGCCGAGCACGTCGGTCACGGTGTGGCGTACGCGGTCGGGCAACCGATGGCCGGCCACCGTGCCCAGCCCGGCCCCGGCGACGATCGCGGCAGCGTTGATCAGCGTGCCCAGTCCGGGTACCGCCACGGTTCGTTCCCCCCGAGATTCTGCTGCGACCGGTTCGAAGATCGTGACACGGCGTGGGCGGGGCGAGAAAAATCAGGTGCCGCCGGCCGGGCGCTCGTGACATGGTCCCGGTTGACTCACGGGCAGGGGAAACACCATGGAACCGATCAGCGAGGCCGAGATCCGGCGCTCGTTCCTCAACTGCAGCAAGGGCGACGCGACCCGGGTCAAACTTCCACCCGACTTCGCCGGCACTCCCTGGGCCGACCTCGACTTCTTCGGCTGGATCGACCCGAGTGCCCCGTTGCGGGCCGCGATGGCGGTGCCCGGCCCCGACGGTCTGCGCACGCTGATGCTGCGCCGGGCCGACCGGGGCTCCGCGTCCGGCGGCGCCGCCCGGTCGAGCATGTGCCAGGTCTGCCTGACCAGCCACGGGTCCGGCGGGGTCAGCCTGTTCACCGCGGCCCGGGCCGGCGCCTCCGGCCGCAAGGGCAACTCCCTCGGCGAATACCTCTGCTCCGACCTCGCCTGCTCGCTCTATCTGCGCGGCAAGCGCCAGCCCCGGCTGCGCCTGGTGAAATACGAGGAGACGCTCAGCGTCGAGGAGAAGATCGAGCGGGCGATGACGAAGCTCGACGGCTTCGTGCGGCGGGTCGCCGCATAGACCCTCCTCGTCTATGGTGGGCTCGCCATGTCGAGCCCGTTGCTTCCCGCCGATCCGCGCGTCCTCGGGCGATACCGCACGGTGGCCCGGATCGGCGAGGGCGGCATGGGCGCGGTCTATCTGGCCCGTGACCCCGAGGGACGGCCGGTCGCGATCAAGGTGATCCGGCCCGAGTTCGCGCCCGACGAGCGTTTCCGGGCCCGGTTCCGCAGCGAGGTCAACCGGGCCCGTCAGGTGCCGCCGTTCTGCACCGCCGAGGTGCTCGACGCCGACCCCGACCACGACCCGCCCTACCTGGTGGTCGAATACGTCGACGGCCCCAGCCTGGCCGAGGTGATCCGCGACCAGGGCCCGCTCACCGGTGGCAACCTGCACAGCGTGGCGGTCGGGGTGGCGGCCGCGCTGGCCGCGATCCACGGCGCCGGCGTGATCCACCGCGATCTCAAGCCGCGCAACGTGCTGTTCGCCCTCGGCGCCCCCAAGGTGATCGACTTCGGCATCGCCCGGGCGCTCGAGGCGACCAGCCATCACACGCGCACCGAGGAGATGGTCGGCACCCTGGCCTACATGGCGCCCGAGCGCTTCGACCCGGCCACCGACCGGCACCTCACCCCGGCGGCCGACATCTTCGCGTGGGGCGCCGTGGTGACATACGCGGGCACCGGCCGCACCCCGTTCACCGGCGACATCCCGACCGTGACCGCCGCCCGCATCCTCACCGCGCCACCGGTCCTCGACGGGCTGCCCGAGCCGCTGGCCGGGGTGGTCGCGCTCGCCCTGGCCAAGGACCCGGTCGAGCGCCCGACCGCCCACCAACTGCTCGACCTGCTGCTGAGGGGAGCGCCGGGCACCCCGGGCGCCCTGCCGATGCTTCCCGACGTGCGGCGGGCCGCCGAGGCAGCGCGGAGCGTCCCGGACGACGTGCCCCCGCGCGTACGGAAAAAACCGCGACGGAAGCTCGCGGCCGTCACCGCCGGTCTGACCACGCTCGCCGCGGCGAGCGGCCTGCTGATCTCGCACGTCGCGCACTCCGGGGTCGACGCGGCACCGCCGGTGCCGTTCGCGTCGCCCGCGCCGTCCACCGTCGCCGGTCCCATCCTGATCGACTCGCTGGGCCGCGAGGCGCAGTGGCAGGACCTCGAGGACACCACCGGATCCTGCCGGAACGACGGCGGTCTGGTGGTGGCCACGACCTCCGAGGTGCGCTGCGACCTCGGCCCGGACACCGTGTTCCCGAGCACGCAGACGATCGACGTGCTGGCCCAGCTGTCGGAGGACTCCTGCGCCGCGGTCTACTTCCGCATCACGACCGAGGGCGACTACCGTGTCGCCGTCTGCCCGGACAAGGTCACACTGGGCGTCCAGGGCGACGGTGCCGTCACGACGCTCGCCTCGGCCGCCTACCGGGGCAAGACCGGCCACCTGGCCCACGAGCTCACGGTCTTCGCCAACGCGTCACAGGTGACGGTCGGCGTCGACGGGTCTCAGGTGCTGAGTGGCCCGCTCACCGAGGCCACGCTGGTCAGCGGCAAGGTGACCTTCGGGGCGCTGGCCGAGAAGAGCGGCGGCGACGCCCGGGCCCAGGTCGTCTTCCGCCAGGCCGTGCTGCGCGCGGGCGGCCCGAAGCCGATCCCGCTGCCCGCCTTCCTGCACGGCGACGCGACGTTCGACGTCACGATGTACTACCTCAACGACGACTCGCTGGTGGCCGTGGCCGAACCGGCCGATCTGGTCACCGGCGCCGAGTTCTGCCGCCGGCATCAGACCGACGCGAGCTCCGACCGCTGCGCGGCCGCGACGGTCCTCGACCCCAAGGGGATGACGGTCACGGTTCCGGTGGCCCGCGACTACCGCGTACGCGAGTTCCGGGCCGGAGATCAGTCGTGCGTGGACACTCGTACGCGGGCCGGCAAGTGTGCCTCGACGCGCGACCGCTTCAACGCCTGGGCGACGATGAACGCGCCGTTCCCGGCCCGGGTCGTGATCCGCGGCGGCACGATCGTTGAGGTCGACGAGCTCGACCTCCCAGGCTAGCCGCCGACCTTTTCCCGCACCGCCGGGGCGATCTCGGCCGACCACCGGCGCAGGTCGCCGGGGTCAGGGGTGCCGCCGGTGGGCGAGAACAAGAGGTCGCCCGGCTGAAGAACGGGCCGTTCCGGGCCGAACCCCACATGGCGGCGCTGCCGACGAGCTGACGCTGATCGCCGGGGACGCGTTCACGGACCGGGTGGCGACGGTACCCGGCTTTCCCCACGCGACCGGCACGGTGCGCCTGGCCCATCCCGGGCTGGGGCCGCTCCGCCTCGGGTACGAGACCCTCGACCTCCCGGCCGACGACGACCAGCGCCTGGTCATCCACCTGGCGGCCGACGCGGCGACGGCCGAGGCCCTCGCCCGGGCACAGGCCGGATGACAACGGGGCCGGCACCCCCGCCGGGTGCCGGCCCCGTTGTTGTTCTCTACTGCAGGCGGAACGACTGGGCGCCGGTGCCGTTGCAGGTGTACTGCACCAGCTGGACGCCGTCGGCGACCGAGGCGCCCGGGGTGTCCAGGCACTTGCCGCTGTTGCGGTTGACGAAGTGGTAGTAGCCGCCCGACTCGGCGACCGCCTGCCACTGCTGGTTGTTGCCGCCACTGTAGGTCCAGGTCTGGATCGGGGCGCTGTCGGCGGTCGACACGTTGGTCACGTCGAGCGCCTGGGCGCTGTTGCCGTGGTTGTTGATGCGCAGGTAGCCGCCGCTGGTCGGCACGAACTGGTACTGCTGGGCGACGGTGCCGTTGCACGTGTACTGCTGGATCGCCGTGCCGTTGACGGTGCCCGCCGCCTTGGCGTCGACGCACTTGCCGCTCGTCTTGTTGATCACCTGGTACCACGTGGTCGACGAGATCGGACCCTGCGTCGGCGGAGTGGTCGGCGGGGTCGTGGTCGTGGTGCCGCCGCCCAGCCAGACGATGCCCTGGATCAGCCACTGGTTCTGCTGCGCGCTGGCGAACGTCGACGACAGCCCGGTGTTGGTCGTGTAGTTCATCGCGTTGTGGCCGAAGTTGGCGTACAGCATCTTGTAGTTCTTGTTCGTCCACATGATGGGGTAGTAGCCGCTGTGCCACTGCTGGTTGGGGTCGTCACCGACTGGGAACGTGCCCTGGTCCATCGACGCGAGAATGTCGATGTTCGGGTTCTGCCGCAGGTCGTTGCTCCACGAGTACCACTCGCTGACCGACGACTGGATCGTGGCCGGCAGGCCCGCCGTCGACGGGTGGTTGCGGTCCTCGATCTTCAGCGTCTCGGCGGTCGGGCCCCAGGTGTTGGTCTGGAAGTTCCCGGAGCCGAGGAACGTGTTGTAGTACCACGGCCACTCGTTGGCGTTGTCGGTGTACGCGCTGACGTGGAAGCCGATCCACGCACCGCCGTTGTCCATGTACCGCTGGAAACCGTTGCGGCCGGCCGAGTCGTGCGGCGCGTCGTCGAGGAACATGACGACCTTGTAGGACGACAGGTCGCCGGAGAGCCGGCCCCAGTCGGTGGTGCTCTCGAACGAGAAGCCGTTCTGGCTGCCGGTCTGGGTGAACCAGGGCAGGGCTTCCTTGACGTAGTTGTTGTGCGCGGGGTCGCCGCTGTCGGTGTCGTAGAACGCGAGCACCTTGAACGGCGTCGCGGCGGCCTGGGCGGGCTGCACGGCGATGCCGACCGCCGCCGCGGCCACCAGCCCGAGGCCGGCCGCGAAGGCGGTACGCAGGAATTTTCGAGGCATGGGGGGCGTCCTCGTTTCGGATAGGGGGAGGAAAGCGGGGACCGAATTGGCAACATTGTTAACGGTCGATGCCGCGCCGGACAAGGCCCTTACCCCAAGAAGATGAATTAAGTTCTGATAGAGCGCTCTCCCGGGCTCAGAACCGGAGGCGGCCCAGCCCGGGGACCTCGATGACTTCGGGGCGGGACTCGGCGAGGGCGCGGAAGCCCGGCTCGTAGCCGAACAGGCCGGCCACGATCGCCTCGGCGGTGGCGACGCCGGAGACGGCGTCGCGGTTGGAGACGCCGGCCTCGGCGACCCGGACGCGGTCGCCGACGATCTCCTGGGCCTGGCCCCACAGCGCGCCGGAGGCCGAGCGGTGGGTCTCGCGGAGCAGGTTCAGCGCCAGGTCGGGGCGGCCGAGTCGGGCCAGGCCGTAGGCGGTCACGCCGGGCCAGGCGCCGAACGCGCCGGCCGCGCCGTGGTCCGGGCGGTCGGCCAGGGGAGCGGCCGGGTCGTCGAGGGCGAGCGCGCGCATCCAGGTCGCGGCCAGGAGCCGGGTCTCGACGAAGTCGATCATCGCGGCGGAGACCGAGGGTGGGAGATCGTCCTGCAGGTGCGCGGCGACGAGCCCGAAGTCCAGGCAGTGCCCGATCACGTCGTCGCGGGACCGGCCCGGGTGGACGATCCGCCAGCGGCCGCCCGGCGCCGCGAGCCCGATGACCGCCGCGGCCAGCGCATCGGCCGCCGCATCAGCGGCCGCCGCATCAGCGGTCGACGGCGAAGCGGTCGACGGCGAGGCAGCCGGCTGCCCCAGAAAATGTTCCAAAGCGGCGAACGAGCGCATCATGCCGACCTGGGCGGCGTTGAATCCGGCCACGACATTGACATAGTTGGGCACGCATTCGAGCAGCTCCCACGGGTCGCTGCCGTAGTCGATCAACGCTCCCGACGACCGGGTGGCGAAACCGCGCAGGTGCTCCAAGACGGTCCGGTCGCTGGCGGGAACGTCGAGGAAGCCGAGGTCGGAGGTTACCCCGACGTAGTGCTCGACCAGGCGGAACAGCGAGTATTCATTGGACGCGTAATGGTTGCCCAGCGGCCCCAGATGGCGGGTGTCGAAGCCGAACGCCGACGAATAGGGCGAGGCCAGCGCCGCCAGCAGCCACGAGCGGAGACCGGCCGGCTCCAGCAGCGCATAGAGCCGGCTCCACTCCGTGTGGTCCCAATAGAACGTCGTCGTCGGGCCGAGTCGCGGGCCGCCGGTCAGGAATACCGGCCCGAGCGGGCTCACCCGCGTGTTCCGCATATAGACGGCTAGCAGAGCCGCCATGTAATAGGACTTCGCCAGGTCGGTGTCGGGGGTCGAAAGCGTCGGCAGGTGGCCGCTGAAGTCGGGGTTTCCGGGCGTGAACGCGTTCTGCCACAACCGTTCCCAGCCTTCTTCGCCGCGGGCGAAAACCCGGTCGAAATCGACCGGGCGGTCGGCAGACGCTCCGAAGGAACAGGCCACCGAGACCGTACGCGCCTCGCCCGCCCCCAACCGCAAACGCCAGTTCGCCTGCCCGCCCGCACCGAGCAACTCGACCGATCCGGGCAGGGTCCCGAACGAATAGACCGCCCGCCCCGCCGACCGTGAATCCACAATGGTCAGATGTCCGGCCTGATAGGTAGCCGTCCATCGCCCCGCGGCTGTCCACGGCTGGGTGGAAGCGGCCGGAACGCCGTCGACGACCAGCAGCACCCGGTCGGCCGAGAGGTGCACGGCCACGTGATGCCAGACCCCGGCCGCCGGCGCTCCGCCGTACGCCTTCTCCCCGCCGATTCCCACCCAGAGGGACCCCTCCGAAACGCCCACCTGGAGTGAGTCCGGGTGATTGCCGTGGGTGAGCAGCACGCCGGTCTGGCCGTCCCGGTCGAGCCGCACTTCGCAGGCGAGGACCGCGCCCGGCCGCAGCTCGAACGCCTCCAGCGTGACCTCGCCGGCCGGGTGGAGGGTGATCACCTCCTCGGGCGCGCTCACCGGGCTGCCGTCGAGGGTGACCGACCGGATGGCGCCGGCGACCGAGGTGCGGTGCGGATAGACGGTGTCCGCGCTGACGTGTCGCGGTAGCGCGTCGTCCAGCGACATCGCCGAGCCGTCGCGTTGCAGGCCGGGCAGTCGCGGCACTCCGAGTCGCAGCGTCCGCTTCCCGGGCGCCACCAGATGCGGAGCGAACGAGCGCACCCGTTCGAGGGTCATGAAATCGTGGTAGTTCCCGGAATTCCACGGCACGTCGTAGAGCCAGCCCCACCCGGTCTCGGAATGCGCGACCGGGGCGAAGAGATCCTGCGAGACGAGGGTCTCCAGCGCGGAGTCCGTACGGTTGGTGACCGTGATTTCCCAGAGCAGGACGTCCTCGCCGAGGCTCATTCGGGTGTCGGTGAGAATCGTGAGCCGGTCGTCGGTATGGGACCGCTGCACGCCCCACGGCTTCCAGCGAAAGCGCTGGGCCATCGGCACCACGCCGTCGATGTGCAGCCGCCCGGTGTGATAGCCGAACGTGTAGGGCGGTGCCGCGATCCACGACATCGAGGACAGATCCGCGTTGACGTGGCCCTGCCCGATCTGATTGCGCAGCGAGGGTAGGTGGGCGAGTTCGGAAGCGGCGATCCATTCGCCGGCGACGTCCTGCAGAACGGGGATCACTTCGTCGATCCGGCGGTCAGCCCGGCCACGAACTGTTTCTGCATGGCCAGATATCCGGCCACCGGCAGCACCCCGGCGAGGAACATGATGCCGAACAGCTGGCCGTAGTCCATCTGGAACTGCCCGACCGACAGATAGAGCCCGGTCGTGATGGTCTGGCCGTGCAGCGGTCCGAGGATGAACAGCGGATTCAGGAAGTCGTTCCAGATCCACAGCGCCAGGAAGATCACCACGGCCGCGGTCGCCGGGCGGCTCAGCGGCATGATGATCTTCCACCAGATGCGCAGGCCGCCCGCGCCGTCGATGCGGGCCGCCTCGACGATCTCGTTCGGGATGGCGCGCATGAAGCCGACGTAGACGAACACGGCGAACGACAGGTAGCCGCCGCCCACGTTGGAGAGGATCAGGCCGGCGTACGTGTGGTCGAGCCCGACCCAGGTCAGGATCTTGATGGTCGGCAGCAGGACGACCTGCGGCGGGATCATCAGGCCGGCCGCGAGTACGGCCAGGATGACCGCGCGGGTGCGGGTGCGCCGCCGGGACAGGTGGAAGCTGAACGCCGAGCCGAGCGGCACCAGCAGCAGCACCGAGCAGACCACCACGATCAGCGAGTTGCGCAGGCCGAGTTGGAGCAGCTGGTCGGGGCGCCCGAGCGCGGTCGACAGGTTGGCCAGCGTCGGGTGCAGCGGCGGTGCGGCCGGGTCGGCCACGATGTCCTTCTCGTGCTTGAACGCGTTGACCACGGTGAGGTAGATCGGGCTGACGAACAGCAGGATCACCACGATCGCGCCCGGCAGGCGGAGTCTTCGCAAACTCGTCACAGGTCGATCTCCCGGCGGCGGAGCAGGCTGGTCACGGTCAGCGCGATGACCGCGGAGAGGGCGAGCAGGAACATCGCGATCGCCGAGGCGTACCCGAAGCGGTTGCTGGTGAAGGCGGTCTTGACGATGTAGAGCGCGGTCGACTCGGTGGCGTAGGCCGGCCCGCCCCCGGTCAGCACCGTGATCACGTCGTAGAGCTTGAGCACGGTGATCAGCGAGATGGTGACGCCGATCGTGGTGGCCGGCGCGACCATCCGGAACGTGATCGTGCGGAACTGCTGGGCCCGGCTCGCGCCGTCGATGGCGCTCGCGTCGTACAGCTCGGGCGGGATGCTCTGCAGCGCCGCGAGGTGCACCACGGTGGTGAAGCCGGTCAGCACCCAGGCGACCACGATGCCGACCGACACCTGGGCCAGGTGCGGCTCGCCGAGCCAGTTGACCGGGTTGTTGACGACTTTAAAACGGACGAGTACGGAGTTGAGCAGCCCGTCCTCGGTCAGGACCGTCTTCCACACGAACCCGACGATCACGCCCGAGATCACCTGGGGCAGGAACGCGATCGTCCGCAGCACCCGGTAGCTGAGCCGGGACCGGTTGAGCAGCACCGCGAAGGCCAGCCCGAACGCGTTGGCGACCAGCGTGACGCCGACCGACAGGGCGAGCGTGTAGACGACGCTCGACCGCAGTTCGGCGTCGCCGCCCATCTCCCGGTAGTTGGCCAGGCCGATGAACGCGCCCGCCCCCTTGAGCGGGTTCTCGTCGGTGAAGCTGCTGCGCAGGCTCATGAGCACGGGTAGCACGATGAACACGGCGTACAGGAGGAGAGCGAGACCCGCGATGCCGCGCAAGGGAAGGTCCTGCGTGGCACCGCGAAGCCGCCTTTTCAAAAAGGTCACTTGGTAGCGCTCGCCCATTTGTCGTCGAGCTTCTTCATCTCGCCCGCCACGTCGTCGGTGTTGAACAGCGCCTGGGAGGCGGCGTAGATGTCGTTGTTGAGCGTCCCCGGCATCGCGTCGTCGTTGGTGACCCAGGCGATCGCGCTGACCTTCTTGTTGTCGTCGGTGACGAACTTGTAGGACTGCTGGAAGACCGGGCTGACCGTGACCTGGTAGTCGGTCAGCGTCTTGCCCTTGAGCATCGGGAACGCGCCGTCGCCCTCGATCAGCGACTTGAGGTTGGCCGGGTCGAGCGACCAGGCCTGCGCGAACGCCGTGGCCGCCTTGACGTCGGGCGCCTTGGCGCTGATCGCCATCGAGCCGCCGACCGCGAACGGCAGCACGACCGAGCCGTCGTCGGTCGGCCACGGGAAGACGCCGAAGTCGTTCCACTGGTCCTTGGGGATCGAGCCGAGGTACCAGCTGCCCATCGGGTACATCGCGGCCTTGCCCGCGTTGAACGCCTTGATCGAGTCGGCGTAGCTGACGTTGAGCGCGTCCTTGGCGAAGTAGCCGCTGGTCACCAGCGTGCGCACCTTGGTCGCGGCGGCCACCACGTCCGGGTCGGCGAAGTGCACCGAGCCGGCGAACCGCTGCTGGATCCATTGTGGGTTCTTGCCGAGCACGTCGGCGCTGATCGCCCCGGTCAGCGGCATGCCGGCCGCGAACGGGTCGTTGCCGCCGAGTTCGAGCGGGGTGATGCCCTTGGCCTTCAGGGCAGCGCACACCGACAGGAACTGCGCCGAGGTTGTCGGCGGCTGCACTCCGGCCTGCGTGAACAGCTTCTTGTTGTAGAAGACCAGCGGGATGATCTGCGAGTTGGTGGGCGGGATGTAGACCTTGCCCTTGATCGCATTGCCCTCGGGGAGCAGGAAGTTGCTGTTGATCCACTGCTGGTCGTAGGGGACGAGCAGGCCGGCCCCGGTGTACTGGGACGGCGTGATCGACTGCAGAAGGTCGGGGAACTGGCCGGACGCCTGGAGCTGTTTGGCGTACGAGTCGCGGTCGGTGCTCGGCGCGACGACCTGCTTGATGGTCAGGCCGGGCACGGTCTTCTGGGCGTTCGCGATCGAGGTCTGCCAGAAGGCGGGGGTCAGGGACGGCGAGTTGAAGGTCAGGTAGGTGAGCGTGACTGAGTCGTTGCCGCTTCCGGTGCTGTGGGAGCAGCCGGCAGCGAGCAGGGCTATAGCGGCCGCCGCGGCGGCCAGGCAGCGTCGAATCATGAAGTCGCCCTTTTTCGGTTTGCTTCGGTTTCCCGAGGTCCTGGCCGAGATAACGTTATCTTTGGAGTTACAGTAAGGTTTCGCGCGGCGCTGTCAAGGCTTTGTCTTACGGGTTTTGCGGCGGCGCGAAGGGGAGGATGATCAACGGATGCCCGCGAGACGGCGACCCACCATGCGCGACGTGGCCCACGAGGCCGGAGTCGCGCTGCGCACGGTCTCCCGGGTGGTCAACGAGGACGCCACGGTCGGAGCCCCGCTCGCGGCCCGGGTGCGCGACGCGATCGCCAAACTCGGCTTCGAGCCGGACGAGCGCGCCCGCCAGCTGCGCAGCGGCCGCACCGGCACGATCGGCGCCGCGGTCCGCAACATCTCGGACGCCCACCCGGTGCTCAAGGCGATCGACGACACCGCCCGGGCGGCCGGCCTGACCGTGGTCGCCATGTCGACCGAGGACGACGAGCAACGCGAACGCGACGCCGTCATGTCGATGACCCGCCGCCGGATGGACGGCATCATCATCGAGCCGATCGCCGAGAACCATCAGTACCTCAAACCCGAGATCGACTCCGGCCTGCCGGTGGTCGCCTTCGACCGGCCGGCCACCGGCGTCGAGGCCGACGCGGTGCTCAGCGACAACCGGGCCGGCATCGAGACGGCCTTCCGGCACCTCGCCGGCCACGGCCACCGGCGCATCGCCTACATCGGCGACGACGAGCGCATCTACACCGGCCGGGAGAGGGCGACGGCTTTCCGCGAATGCCTGCGCTCTTCGGGTACGCCGTACAGCGGTCTCGTCCACACCGGCCCGGTGGAGCCCGACCGGATAGCCGCCGCGCTCGCCGCGACCGCCGGCGCGACCGCCCTGATCACCGGCAACGTCTCGATCACGGTCGCGGTGATCCGCGCGCTCGGCCCGGACTTCGGCCGGCGGGCCCTGGTCGGCTTCGACGACTTCCCGCTCTCGGACCTGCTCCACCCGCCGATCACGGTCATCGCCCAGGGCGTGACCGAGATCGGCCGCACGACGGTCGAACTCTTCCAGGCCCGGCTGGCCGACCCGGGCCGCCCGGTCCAGACCGTCATCGTCCCGACGACCCTGATCGTCCGAGGCTCGGGTGAGGTCGCCCCGTGACCGTCGTCGCCTACGACGTCGGCGTTCCGATGGCCGACGGCGTGCTTCTGCGTGCCGACGTCTACCGGCCGTCGTCCGGGCCGGGCCCGTTCCCGGTGCTGCTCGTCCGCACTCCCTACGGCAAACAGGATCCGACGATCCTCGGCGTGCTCGACCCGCTGCGGGCGACCCGCGCCGGCTTCATCGTGGCGATCCAGGACGTCCGCGGCCGCTTCGCCTCTTCGGGCTCGTGGTCGCCCGTGATCAACGAGCGGTCGGACGGGCGCGACTCGGCGCGGTGGGCGGCCGGGCTGCCGGGCTCCAACGGCCGGGTGGGAACCTACGGGCCGAGTTATCTGGGCCAGGTGCAGGTGGCCAACGACTCGCCGCTGGTGGCGGCGTCGGTGATCTCCTATACGTGGTCGAACCCGGCCGACGGCCTGGTCGCGCGCGGGGGAGCGGCCGAGGTGGGTCTGGTGACCAACTGGTCGCTGCGCCTGGCGCTGGACTACCTGCGCCGGAGTGGCCTGTCCGACGCCGAAGTGGTTCGCGCGCTGGACCATTTCGACGCGGACCCGTTGAGCGCCGCCAAGGTGCTGGCCGCGCTGGAGATGCCGGTTGTCGCCGCAGTGCCGCCCTTCGGCCCTCCACAGCGCCCCCTGCTGATCATCGCCGGCTGGTATGACGTCTTCCTCCAGGGCAGCCTCGACATCTACCACCGGTCGGACACCGCGTCGCTGATCGTCGGCCCGTGGTCGCACAACAACCACACCGCCCAGGTCGGCAACCGCAACGCCGGGCTGAAAGCCGACGAGGGCCGCCTCGACCTGTTCGGCCGCCAGCTCGACTTCCTCCGCGACCCGCCCCGACGGCCCGAGGCCCAGGTCTTCCTCACCGGAGTCGACGAGTGGCGCACGTACGAGAAGTGGCCGCCGCCCTCCCGGCCGCACCTCTTCCCGGTGGCCGGCGCGTTCGGTTTCGGTCCCGGAGATCCCGTGCCGACGCACGGCGGCAACCTCCTGATCTCGCCCGGCTTCCCGCCCGGTCCGCTCGATCAGGCCCGCGTCGAGAGCCGCCCGGACGTCCTCGTGATCACCGGCGAGCCGCTGACCAGCGACCTCGAGGTGCAGGGCCGGGTCACCGCGTCGATCAGGGCGACCGGGAGCGCCGACCTCGTCGTCCGCCTCTGCGACGTCGACCCCGACGGCGTCTCGCTCAACCTCACTGATGGGATCTTTCGAGCGAACGGCGAGGCGCAGAGAGAAGTCGACCTCTGGTCGATCGGCCACGTCTTCCGCGCCGGCCACCGCATCAGAGTGCAGATAACCTGGAGTTCCTTCCCGCGCTGGGACATTGTCGCCCACGCCAAGGGCCCGATCACGATTCATCCCGGCTCGGCGGTGACCCTGCCAAACATCGGATGAATCCGCTAGCCTGGGGAATCCAACTCCATCGATCAGCAGGATCGGCGGCATCCCCATGCGAAGACTCGCCCTGCTCCTCGTCCTCCCCCTGGTCGGCCTCGTTCTCCCCGCGACGGCCGCACAAGCCTCCCCGACCGACGCGGCCTTCAACCCGGGCACCGGCACGCTCAACGTCGACTACGCCGGCTATCTGTCCAAACACGACATCGTCTACAACCGCCCTAACACCACCCCCGGCAACGGCCTCACGGTCGGCAACGGCCGCACCGGCGCCATGGTCTGGGATCAGAACGGCATCACCGCCCAGGTCTCCGGCGTCGACCTGGCCGAGCAGTCGACGTACGCCGCCGGCAACATCAATCTCCAGACCACCCCCGCGCTCTCCAGCGGCTCCACCGGCTATCAGCAGCGACTTTCGCTCTACGACGGGTTGCTCTCCACGAAGTACGCCGATGGCCGCACCGTCACGATCCTCGGACAGCCCGGCTCGGAGACGATGGGCGTGCACGTCGACGACAACCGCACCAACGTCACCGCGGTGAGCTTCGACCTGAGCCTGTGGGACATGTCGACCGTCACCAACATCGCCGACGTGCCCAACCTGACCACCTGGAAGACGGTCTCGACGTTCGCCGACTCGACCGGGGCCGGGCTCAGCCGCGGGCAGGCCGACCCGAACAACTTCGGCTACACGCTGGCCGCGACGGTCGAGGGCACCCCCTTCAGCACCAAGGTGGTCAACGGCACCGACGTGCGGCTGACGATCACGCCGAGCTCGTCGTACACGATCTGGTTCACGGCGGCGAGCCGCCTCGACGCGGCCAATCACGACTCGCTCTCGGCGGCGCGCAGCCAGCTTTCCGCGGTCAAATCTTCCGGGTACACCGCTGTGCGTTCCAGCTACCAGAACTTCTGGCACGGGTTCTGGCAGAAGTCGTTCGTGCAGTACAGCAACTCGGCCGGTGACGCCGACTACCTGGAGAACGTCTACTACCTGGCGACGTACATGATCGCCGCCGGTGGCTACGGCAACTATCCGGTCCACTTCATCAACGGCGTGTTCCGGGCGACCGGCGACCAGTCCAAGTGGAGCAACGGCTACTGGTATTGGAACCAGCGGGACGTCTACAACTCGTTCCTGGCGTCCAACCATCCCGACCTGCTGAAGACGTTCAACAACCTCTACAGCCGGAATTCGGCCGCGTTGAAGTCGTTCACCCAGTCCTACCAGGGCATCGCGGGGCTCTGGGTGCCGGAGACGATGGGCTGGGACGGTAACGCCCGCGGCACCACCGGCAGCGACTACACCAAGGGCATCATGTCGACCGGCACCGAGGCCGCGTACAACATGTACCTGCAATACCGGTACACCAACGACACCAACTACCTGTCCAGCACGGCCTATCCGTTCATGCGCGACGTGGTGGCGTTCTACTCGAAGAAGCTGTCCTACGACAGCGCCAACAACCGCTACTACATGGCGAACTCGAACGCCCACGAGACGTACTGGAACGTGCAGGACGCGATCACCGACCTGGCCGCCGTCCGCCTGCTCTTCCCGCTGACCATCTCGGCGAGCCAGACCCTCGGGCTCGACGCCGACCAGCGGGCGGGCTGGCAGAACATCGTCGACCACCTCGCGCCCTACCAGGTGTCGAACGGCGCCTATCTGCCGCACGACCCGCCGATCGCGCAGACCCGCAACAACGAGAACGTCGCGTCCGAGCTGATCTGGCCGTACGACCGGACCGGCATCGGGGCGCCCGACCAGCAGACCGCGGTCAACACATGGAACGCGCGGCCCTTCCCGTACGGGAACGTGTGGGCCAACGACGCCGTGCAGGCGGCCCGCCTCGGCCTGGGTGACCAGGCGTTCTCGGGCATGAAGACGATGCTGCAGAAGTACCAGAACTATCCGAACGGCCTGACCGCCAACACCAACGGCGTCTTCGAATATCTCGGCGTGCACCTGACCGCGATGAACGAGTCGCTGCTGCAGAGCTACAACGACAAGATCGCCGTGTTCCCGGCGGCGCCGACCGACTCGACGTTCAACGGCAAGTTCACGCTGCTGGCCAAGGACGGTTTCCTGGTCTCGAGCGAGCGCGAATCCGGCGAGACGAAATACATCGGGATCAAGAGCCTGTACGGCAAGCAGGCCACGGTCGTGAACCCGTGGGCGGGCCAGCAGATCCGGGTCCGCCGGGCCTCCGACAACGCGATCCTGGCCACCACCACGGCGGCCACGATCTCGTTCGCCACCGCGGCCAATACGGTCTATGTGGTCGAGCGGGTCGCCAAGCCGCTCACCTCGTACGCGAGCACCCGCCTGACCGGCAGCGCCAACCAGGGCCCGAAGTCGCTGCGCAACACCGCGTCGACGCTCGGCCTGCCGGGCGGCAGCACGACGGCCGGCACCTTCAACGACTCGGCCGCGACCTACGACGCCAACTGGTACCTGACCACCAACCGCGGGTACGGCGACTACAACGACGACACCCACCACACCACGACGAACGGCGCGGCAGCCCAGTTCACCTTCACCGGCACCGGCATCCAGCTGCTGTCGGAACGCAACGGCGACATGGGCAACGCCGACGTCTACCTCGACGGCGTGCTCCAGCAGAACGTCAACTTCTACGTCAGCGGCGCCCGGCAGGCGCAGCAGGTCGTCTATTCGAAAACCGGCCTGGCCTCGGGCAGCCACACCATCCGCATAGTCAGCCGGTCGACCTCGGTCGTCATCGTCGACGCCTTCAAAGTCAGCTAGCTCGGTCAGCTGACTCCGGTCGGGCCGAGCCCCCACGCCGTCAGCAGGCGGTCGATGTGGGCCGGCCCGTCCTCGTGCCACCGGTGGCCCGGCTTGTGGACGCGCAGCGAGGTCAGTCCGTGCATGCCCGCCCACAGGTCGGTCGCGGTCACCGGCGACGCCGTGGCGGAGGCCCGGATGAGCTCGCCGATCTGGGCGAGCAGCATGTCGGCGCCGTCGGTGTGCACATGGTCGTCGCCCAGTTGGTCGGCGCTCTCGAAGCGGAGCTGGTAGAGGCCCGGGTTGGCCAGTCCCCACCCCAGGTAGGCGTAGGCCAGGAGCCGCAGCCGTTCGCGCGGCGCCCGGCCGGGATCGTCGGCGCTGGTCACGGCCCCGACGAAGGACGAGTCGACGGCCAGGAGAACGGCCCGGTTGAGGTCGCTCTGCGACGCGAAGTGCCGATAGACCGCGGTCGCCGAAACGTCGCAGGCGCGCGCGACCGCCCGCAGCGAGGGGATCGCGAGCGACAGCCGTGACGACGCGAGCTGGATCGCCGCCGCGAGCAGATCGTCGTAGAGATGATCTCGTCGCATGACGTGACCCTAACCCGACTTCGATCTAGAGGGCCCGGCGCAGCCACTCCTCGACGCCCGCCACGTGCACGGTCGCCCACGACCGGGCCAGTTCGGGCTGGCGGGTGGCGATGGCGTCGACGATCGCCTGGTGCTGTTCGCGGGTGCGGGCGGCCGCGCCCTCCTGGGTCAGGCCGCGCCAGATGCGGGCCCGGGTGGTCGGCCCGGAGAGGCCGTCGAGCAGCGACGACAGCACCGGGTTGGCGGCGCCCGCGGCGATCCGGCGGTGGAACTCGAGGTCGTTGGCGACCAGCGCCTCGATCGACGGGTCGGCGTCCAGCTCGTCGAGCACGGCCTGGAGCTTCTCGACGTCGCCGGCGCTCATCCGCTGGGCGGCCAGCGCGGTCGCGGCCGGTTCGAGCAGCCGCCGCACCTCGAGGAAGTGCATGACCGCGTCGTCGGTGTGGAAGTCGACCACGAAGCCGAGCAGGTCGAGCAGCAGGTGTGGTTCGAGGCTGGTCACGTACGTGCCGTCGCCCTGCCGCACGTCGAGCACCCGGATCATCGACAGCGCCTTGACCGCCTCGCGCAGCGAGTTGCGCGACAGCCCGAGCCGCTCGGCGAGGTCGGCCTCCTTGGGCAGCCGGTCGCCGGGCCGCAGCGCCCCCGAGACGATCATTTCCTTGATCTTGTTGATCGCCTCGTCCGCCAGCGCCATCCGACCCTCCGCTCGTCACCGGAATCATACGAGCGACCGGTTCCGGGCGAAGGCGCCGAGGCGCTCAGAGCGGCAGTTCGGTGCCGGCCTGCTCGGCGACCATGTAGGCGGCGTACCAGGCCGGCCAGTTCTCGTCCGGCTCACCGGTGCGCTTCTCGTGCTCGCCGTGGGCCGCCTCGGCCCGGCGCAGGGCCGCCTCCAGGTCGCCGGCCGAGCCGAACGAATTCACCAGGGCCGGGTCGACCCGGCCCGGCAGCCGGTTGGTGATCTCCTGGAGCAGCCAGAAGTTGCCGTCCGGGTCGGTGAACGACGCCCGCGACCGGTAGCTGCGCGTTCCGGGTCGAGTCCGTCCGCCGGCCCGTCGGGCGTGACGTGGAAGATCTCGCTCACCTCGATCCCGGCGGCGACCAGGGCCTGCCGGGTCGCCACCAGGTCCGACACGATCAGGTATTCCTTGGCCGAGCCCGGTTCGGCGGCGGTCAGCGTGGCACCGAACTGCACCGAGCACCACGACCCGTGCGGCGTGAACTGGACGACCCCGGGCGGCGTGACGTCCTTGCGCCAGCCCAGCCGCTGATAGAACGCGGTGGACCGCTCGATGTCGGCCACCGGGATGACGACCACTTCCAGCTTCATGTCGATGTCCGGCATCGCTGTCTCCCCTCGGATGTGTGAGGGCTTCAGCATGCCGCTTCCGGGTGCCGTTCGACCCCGGGAGACACCCTGGTCGAGAAAGGCCCGCGGTCAACCGACCGCGGGCCCGCTCTCGGCGTGCGGCGAACTAGTGCATGACCACCGGGACCGCTTCGGCCTGGTCGTCGTCGAGCAGGTGCGACTCCTCCTGCTTGCGGGGCAGGAAGAGCGCCGCGACCACGGTCACCAGCACCAGCGCGAACGCCACCCAGTAGGTGTGCGCGAACGCGTGCGCCGCGTTGGCCAGCCCGGTCTTGATGCCGGACGGACCGAGCTGTTGCGCGATCCCCGGGTTCTGCCGGGACTGGATGGCCGCGCCGCCGTTCGCGGCGTGCTTCAGGCCGTTGGTCAGGATCACCGACATCACCGCGACACCGATCGAGCTCGCGATCTGCTGGGTGATGTTCAGCAGCGTCGACCCGCGGGCCACCTCGATCGACCGCAGCGTCTTCAGGGCCGAAGTCATGATCGGCATCATCGTGCTGCCCATGCCGAGACCCATGACGAACAGGATCGCGATCAGCGTCGTGTATGACGTCGTCGAGGTGATCTGGGTCAGTGCCGCCATCCCGCCCGCGATGAGGACCAGGCCGAACGGCACGATCCGGCCGACCGGGAACTTGTCGCTCAGCGCACCGGCGATCGGCATCGTCAGCATCGCGCCGATGCCCTGCGGGGCGACCAGCAGGCCGGCCTGCAGCACCGACTCGCCGCGGATCTGCTGGAAGTAGGTCGGTACGAGCAGCAGGCCACCGAAGAACGCGACCGCGAACAGGAACATCGTGATGATGCTGACCGCGAGGTTGCGGTTGCGGAACAGCCGCAGGTCGAGCAGCGGATGCTTCGGCCTGAACGAGTAGAAGACGAACGAGACCACCAGCACCAGGCCGATGATTCCGGGGATCAGCACCTTGGGCGCGCCGACCCGGCCCTCGGCCGGGATCGAGGAGACGCCGTAGAGGAACAGCGCCAGGCCGGGCGACATCATCAGCATGCCGACGAAGTCGAACGACTCGGACGGGTGCGGCGAGTCCTTGGGCAGCGCGAAGAACGCGTAGACCAGCGCGATGACGCCGATCGGCACGTTGATCAGGAAGATCCAGTGCCAGCTCGCGGCGTCGATCAGCCAGCCGCCGAGGATCGGGCCGCCGATCGGGCCCAGCAGCATCGGCACGCCGAGGATCGCCATCAGGCGGCCCATCCGCTTCGGGCCGGCCGCCCGGGTCATGATCGTCATGCCGAGCGGCATCAGCATGCCGCCGCCCAGGCCCTGCAGCACCCGGAAGCCGATCAGCATGTTGATGCTGGAGGCCATCGCGCAGAGCGCGGAGCCGATGGCGAACAGCGCGAGCGCCGTCATGTAGAGACGCTTGGTGCCGAAGCGGTCGGCCGCCCAGCCGGTGAGCGGGATGACCGTGGCCAGGGCCAGCGTGTACGCCGTGACCGTCCAGGCCACGGTCGAGTATTGAAGCGGGTGCCCGTCGGTGCCGAAGGTGGTCTGGAACGTCGGCAAGGCGACGTTGACGACGGTGATGTCGAGGATCGACATGATCGCGCCGAGCACGACAACCCCGGCGACCTTGAGAATATCGCCGGTTATGCGGTTGTCGTCCCCGGCGACTGTGCCTGTGCCTGTGGCAACGTCAGTCATGAGCTCATTCCCCTGTTCTGATCCACCCCGGTGCCCCCCTTGGATCAGTGGCCGGCGCGCCCTTCACGTGGCTCCGGCGGTCGATAGATGGATCGTCTCCCATCGACACGGCCGGTGGGCAGTCCCGTACGGAGTGACGACGCGCATACTCAACGCCCCCGAAGAGCAAAGACGCGCATAGCCGGGAGACTATACAACCAGATCAACGCGGCCCGCGAAGCATTTTCGCGAAACCCTGCGGTCGCCAATGTTCGCTACCGACTTATAGCGCCATTTCGTGTCGGCTCGGGCTATTTCCTCCCCACTCCGCGGCCCTCTTCCTTTCAATGCCTTTCTTAGTACTCCTCACCTATGAGGAACCTGAGGACGGCGTGAACGGGCGCTGCCGGGCATTGGCCTAATGTGGACGGTAATACGGAAAAGACTTCCCTCGGCCAGGCGAGCTAGCCCACCTTCCACGAACCGATGACGTCCTGCAGCGGCCAGACGAACACGATGTCGCCCTTGAGCGGCTGCTTGGGCACGTCGAAGACGACCGTGGTGACGTAGGTGCGGCCGGCCGTCAGCCGCCGGAACAGGCCGGTCGAGCCGGTCGTCTCGCAGCCGCTGCCCCCGACCGAGTCCAGCCACTCGCCGTCCGGCTTCTGGAACCGGAAGTCGAATTCCGACACATCGGGTACGCCGTCGAGCACCTTGACCCGTACGGTCGCGGGCAGGTATCCGCCGTTCCTGGGCTTGACCGCGTACTCGTTGCAGGCGGTCTTCCGGTACTTGCCGGCGGCGACGGTAACCTCGAATTTCTCGTGGTTTTCGCCGGTCACGGCGAGGGGCTTGCCCATGGTGAGCAACTGCGGGCCGAGGGTGGCCGCCGCCGAGGGCTCGGTCGTGCCCGCTCCCGACGCGACCGGCCGGAGCGGGGCGTTGGCTCGGTCGTCGTGCGGCGGGCGAAGCACCAGGACGACCACGGCGATCACGCCGACCGCCAGCAGCGCCAGGCCGGCCGCGAAGTAGGCGATGAAGAAGCCGCCGAGCCAGCGCCGGGGAGACGGCGGAGGCGGCGGAACGGCCGGCGGCGGCACCCAGACCGGATAGTGGTGGTCCGGTTCCGGCGGCCGGGGAAATCCGTTCACGAGATCGAAGCATAGATGAGCACACTCAGCCCCCGGTTGGCCTTGCCGATGCCTTCCCGACGTGTTGCCGTAAGGCGTGCCGCACATCGAATTGCCGCCACTGCCCGGGATCGCGGGTCTGCTGGCCGGCTACCCGCAGACCGCCGGCCCGCTCAGCAGCCTCGCCGAGGCCCTGCTCCGAGGGCCGTCGCCGCTCACCGCCCACCAGCGGGAGGCCATCGCCGCGTACGTGTCACGGCGCAACGAATGCACCTTCTGCGCCGAAACGCACGGCGCGGCCGCCCGGCACCTGGCCGGCGATGTCGAACCCGGTCCGGACGCGTTGATGGAGGCACTGCTGGCGATCGCCGAGAGGGTGCGCGTGGACGGGCGCTCGGTGACTGCCGACGACATCGCCCGTGCCCGCGCGGCCGGCGCCGACGACCCGACCATTCACGACACCGTGCTGATAGCCGCGGCCTTCTCCATGTTCAACCGATACGTCGACGGCCTCGACACAAGGCTCCCGGACGACCCCGCCCAATACGACCAACGCGGCCGGATCATGGCCGAGCAGGGTTACCTGCGTTAGTCGGACGCCATCGAACACGACCACCACCATGCGCCCCCGGCGGATGGTGGTGATCGTGTTCAGGCTGGATTCGTCGCCGGGCTAGAGACCCATGCTCGAGCCGAGGCTGTTCAGGGCCTTGGTGACCTGGGCCTGGGCGTTGGTGTTCAGGTTGGCGTTGGTGCCGTTCACGACCCAGGACGAGCCCGAGAAGATGACCACGGTCACGCCGTTGTCCACGCCACCGGTAGTGCCGCTGCTGGGAATGCCGAGCAGCGCAGCCGACTCCACGGACGCCTCGCCCAGCTCGCGGGAGTCGTTGTCCGAGGTGGTCTGGCTGTTCCCGGTCTGGGTGTCGCCGAAGATCGCGCCGATGCACTTGCTCTGGTAGAACATCAGCGCGAACTGCCGGCCCGAGATGCCGTGCTCCTTGTAGAAGAAGTGCGGGCAGGGCGACGTCCGGTCCCAGCAGTCGTCGCCGAGCACGTAGAACGGCACGTGGTGCGCGGCCAGCTGCGCGCCGTTGCTGTCCTGGAACGTCGTCTGACCCTGGTGATCGGGATCGGAGTCGGGGTCGCTGCCGTCATCGTCGACGGCCAGGCTCGAGCTGTACGCGTAGACGCCCGTCGCCACCTGGTACACGTTGACGTTCTGGGCCCGCGTCATGGTGTTGATGTGGGGCTTGGAGTTGACCTGCTTCGCGGTCGTCATGTTCTTCTGGACGCCCGCCAGCACCTGCGCCGCCGTGTACGAGCCCGCCGGCTGGGTGGTCGGCGGTGTCGTCGTCCCGCCGCCGGACTGGCTCCAGAGCTGGTTGCCGGCGCCGGTGCACGACCAGATCTGCAGCCGGGTGCCGTCGGCCGAGCTCTGGCCGGTCGCGTCCAGGCACTTGCCGGAGCCCGAGTTGACCAGTTCGCCGTTGCTGAACGACCACTTCTGGGCCGCGGTCGAGTTGCAGTCGTAGATCTGGACCTGGGCGCCGTTGGTGGTGGACGCGCTCGCCACGTCGAGACACCGGCCTGAACTGGGATTGACCAGGGTGCTCCCCGACAGGGTCCACTGCTGGGCGCCGGTTCCGTTGCACGTGTAGAGCTGCACCGCGGTGCCGTTGGTGGTGCCGGCGGCCGCGATGTCGACGCATTTGCCGCCGATGCCGGTGATCGGGCCGGCCGTCGCGGCGCTGGCCGGGAGCAGTCCGAACAGCAGGGCCGCGCTGGGAATGACGACGGCGGCCGTCAGGTACGCCACCAGCTTGAGCCGTCGGCGAGGGGAGGGGGATTGGGGAATGGGCATGGCGCTCCTCGATGGGGGTCGGGCGACATGCGGGCCTGGAGGGGTGAAGGCCGGTCACGTCACCGAGGATGTGCGCTCACGGTATGTCAGTTAAGTTAACTAATCAATATTCTTCGATGGCGGACTTCGCTGAACAGGCACAACTGAACGCACGGCGGAAGCGGCCCCGGGCTGACCCGCGGCCGCTTACCCCCGATCGAGGAACTCAGCCCAGTGCCGGCCGCCATCCGGAGGCATTCGCGCAGTCCCCGAAGGTGGCGCTGCCCAGCATCCGGTCCAAATCAGCCTCGGTGATCCGGTTCCGATCGGTGACGTGCATGCCGATCTGACAGTTGCCGGCCGCGACCACCATGTCCGCGCCCTCGTTCGGCGTCGGGGTGAAAATCTTGTTCGGCCCCGGGAGATACCACGTCTGAGCCCCGTTGATCACCTTTGGTGTCCGGCCCGCCAGGTCGCGCTCGAAGTTGCTCCAGTCCTTGTCCTCAACCTTCAGCGTCGCCTCGAACCGGAACGGCAGGACATTCCTGAAAGCCAGGATTCCGACGGCACCCTGCTCGCCGCCGTAACCGAGACCGAAGCTCGCCGACGGAACCCCCGGCCCGGTGTCCACATCGGTCTGCACCGCCCGCAACTCCGGCGGCACCCACCCGAACGACACCGGTGACACCTCCTCGACGTTCCCGGCCAGCCGGACGTCCCGGGCCACCTCGACCATGCCGGCCTTCTTCTTCTCGGAGTAACCGATCACCAGCACCCAGGCACCGGTGGCGGCGTCCTTCCAGCCGATCACCGGGCCGATCACCGAGATGCCGGCGACCTCCGGCGTGTAACTCGCGACGTACCACGCCTGCGGTCCGCCGATCGCCACCGGCTCACCCCGCCGCAGGGCGGCCGGATCGAACGCGCCGGCATCGAGGGCCAGCACCTCTACGGCGTCACCGTCCCCCTTGCCGTGCACCTGCACGTATTGCGCGACCGTGTCGCTCTGCCGAATCCTGATCTGATACTTCGACCCTTCGCGCAGCGTGATGCCGGTCTGCCACAACGTCGGTGCGACGCTATGTCCGGCCACCGGCGTGCGCTGGGCGGAACGCACGGCCCAGGGGATCGTCACCGCCGCCATCACGAGCGCCACCACCAGAGCCGTACCGTGCAGCATCCGGCGACGGCGCCGGAGCCCAGCCGCCCGCGTCCGTACGTCCGGCAGCAGGGCGGCGTCGAGCGGCACCTGCCCCGCGTGCTGGTCCAAGGTCTCCCGCAGGTCATCCAGCGTGGTCATCGCAGCGCTCCTCGGGCGGCCGTGTCGGTGAGTTCGATTCGCAGGGCCGCCAGGGCCCGGCTGGCATAGCCGCGCACCGTGCCCGGGCGGCAGCGCAGCACGTCGGCGATCTCCTCGTCGCCGAGTCCCTCGTAATACCGCAGGACGATCACCGCGCGCTGCTGTCTCGGCAGGGTGCCGAGCAACTGCCACAGTTCGTCGTCGGCGTGCGGCGGGTTCGGCGCGACCGGTGCCCCCGGCCCGTCCAGATCGCGCTGCCGCAACGGAACGAACGAGTATTTGCGCCGGCGGCGCTGCAACGACAGGAACTCGTTGGTCACCATCCGGCGGACGTACGCGTACGGCTCGCCCGCGCCCGTCAGCCGCCGCCATCTCAGCATCGCCCGGGCCAGCACCTCCTGGACGATGTCGCGGGCCTCCTCGCGGTTTCCGCTGAGCAGAATCGCGTACCGCAGCAGTGCGGGTGATCGCGCGGCCGCGAACTCCTCAAACTCCATGGACCCTCCCGGTCGGTGATTCTCACCAGGGACACGCCCGGCCGGCGAGCTTTGCTGTGCACCGCCGCGATCGTTCAACTGCCGTTCATGAAGGATCGCGAGGCCGGCCCCGGTAGGGCTAGCCTCGAACCGTGCCCAGGCCGGCGTCGCGTGCTTTGGCCACGGCGGCCGCGCGGTCGCTGACCTGGAGCTTGGTGAGGACGGCGGCGACGTGGTTGCGGATCGTCTTCTCGGACAGCACCAGCCGGCGGGCGATCTCATGGTTGTTGTGCCCGGCGGCAACCAGTTCCAGGATCTCGCGTTCGCGGCAGGTCAGCTCCGGGAACACGGTGGTGGCGTAGTCCTTGTGGGCGCTCGTGAAGAAGTCCATGATCCGCTGGGCGATGCCCGTCCCGTAAACGGCGTCTCCGCGGGCCACGGTGAGCACAGCGCGGACGATGCCGCCGCCGTCGGCGCCTTTCAGTAGGTAGCCGCGGGCGCCGGCCCGCATGGCGCCGAACACCGCCTCATCGTCCTCGTGCATGGTCAGTACGAGAATGGCGACCTTCGGGTGCTCGTCCTTGATTCGGCGCGTGGCGGCGAGGCCGTCGATGCCCGGCATGGCCAGGTCGGTGATGACCACGTCCGGGACGAGGCGCTCCACCATGGTGATGAGTTCGGCCCCGTTCGATGCCTCGCCCACCAGTTCGATCTCCGGGTCGGCGGTGAGCCCGAAGCGGAACATGGGGTGGTCGTCGGCGATGAGTACGCGGACGGGCATCAGAGCCTCCTCAGGGGCAACGTGGCAGTGACGGTGGTGCCGCCGTCGGTGGAACGGACCGCGAGCCCACCGCCCAGCGCTTCAGCGCGACGGCCCTGAGCGACGGCGGCGTACGTATCGAGGTGGCCGACCGGGGCATCGGTGTCCCGGCGGCCGACCAGCCGCGGGTGTTCAACGAATATCACCGGTCGGCGAACAGCGGCGGTTACCCAGGCACCGGGCGCGGGCTGGCCATCTGCCGGCGGATCGTCGAGCGGCACGGCGGCCGGATCGGTATCGAAGAGAACATCGGTGGCGGAAGCCGGTTCTGGTTGACCCTGCCGTGACCCGGCCGGCGGCCAGGAACATCCGCCCGGGGGCCCACACCCGTCTCGACGGCCGCTTCGGGTGGTCGCGTCAGAGGGCGCCGAAGCTCCATTCCATGCGGTACATCCACCCGGTACGGACCTCGCGTGGCTGCCAGACGAAATGCGAGGTCGCGTGTTTGCGTATGCCCTTGCGCCGACTCCGGAAGGATGGCACGCCTTCGGGGTCCATGGTCAACGACCAGACGTTCGGCTGCAGTTCGGCGGGCAACTCGAGCCGCATGACCAGGGACGTGGTTGGCAGCCGGATACTCCGTTGCAGCCACCGCCCCCACTGCTGATCGGTGAACGTGCTTACGTAATGGATCTTGCACTTCCGGCCCGGCAGCAGCGGGAAGTCGGCCTCGTCGTTGCCGAAGCGCAGCCGCACCACTTTGAGTTTGTCGTTCTCCTCCAGTGGCAGCCAATCCATCGCCTCGCCGTCGCACGAGGCGTCGAAACAGATTTCGTCCCACGCCAGCGGGTGGTTGCGGTGGTGTTCGGCGGAGCGGCCCGCGTCATACGGATACCGATCCACGGAGATCTTGACGTCGAACTGATCCACACCGTCGTCGCCCTCGTTGAAAAGCAGCCGCTCCACCAGATATTCGTATCGGCCCCCGGAGTACCGGATGCGGACGTCCTCGCTGATGACCGCGAGCCCCGGCGGATAGGTGAGCTGGGTGTCCAGCGCGGGTTCCATCGGCTGGTCCGCGGACGCCGACCCGTCCGGCGGCAAGGATCCGAGATCCTGGGTGGCCAGCCACAACTGGTGGATCCTCTCGATCGCGACGGCCCGATCGAACGAACCGGTGGCACCGTCGGCGAGCACTCGGACGACAGGCTCCAGCTTGGACCATCGCGGGACGCTGCTGCCGTTGAGGATGTTGCTCACGGTCTCCGGGCTGACGGTGTCGGCGAACTCGTCGCGCCGCCTGATCTCGTCACTGATCCGCCGCACCCCCGGCAGGCCCGCGGCTTGATAGAGGCGATGCACCGATTCCAGCAGATCGCGATGAGGACCCACGGGGAGGTCGGCGGAGCTCGGAAGGCGGACCGTCAAATTGATCACCGCGCTTCAGGAAAGCGTCAGGTTCCGTCAACAGGCATCGTTCCACAGTCCCCGCCGGACCGGAACTTCATCCGACTTCCACAGTTCTCGTCATAACCCGATTGAGCGGATTCGCCCTGGCCGACCATTGACTCAGGGAGGAATCATGACAAGGCAATCGGTGATTAAGGCGCTTCGGGTGACCGTCGCCGTCGGATACATGGCCGGCGGGCTGGGCTCGGCGATCGTCCTCGTGAACGCGGGCAACCGGTCATTGCTGCTGCTGGCCGCCTTGCCCGCGGTGCTGCAGAGCATCGAGATGGCCGTGCGATGGGCAACCGGCGCCTCGGCCGACCGGGACGACAACGACGAGGTTCACCCATCGCCGAAGCAGAGGGCATTGGATTAGGCCGGTTCCCGGAATTCCTTTCTCCCGGCGGCGGCCAGCAGATGTGTCAGCTATCCGACATATGTTTGGGCGAACCTCTGGGCCCAGGATTCCACCGGAGGTGCGGCGTATTGATTTCGTGATCTGATCACGATCATGATGGGCGGAGTCCGGCTTGCCGTGGCCCACGGACAAGGGAGGAGAAGAAGTGATCCTGCGGGCGGTGCTCTTCGACCTCGACGGGACCTTGCTCGACAGCGCGCCTTACTGGCAGACCGCCTGGCGGGCGCTGACGACCGCGCGCTTCGCCGAACTGCCGGACGGCGTCCTCGACGACCTCACCGGCCTGAGCACTCCCGACGCGGTGGCCACCGTCCACCGCCGGATGCGGTGGGACGGCGACGTGCCGACCGACGTGGCGTGGCTTGAGGCGAACGTCAGCCAGGCGTTACGCAAGCATGTCGCGTGGCTGCCGGGCGCTCTGCGGCTGGTCTCGGAAGTGCGGGCCGCCGGGCTGGCCACCGGCCTCGTGACCAGTAGTAGCCGGCCTCTCGTCGACAGCGCCCTGCCCGACCGTCGGCCCGACCTGTTCGACGTGATCGTCTGCGGTGATGACGTCGAACGGCCGAAACCCGATCCTTCCCCATACTTGTACGCCGTCGAGCGCCTCCAACTCACCCCGCCGGAATGCGTCGCGGTCGAAGACTCCGTCACCGGCGTCGCCAGTGCGACCGCGGCCGGCTGCCGCGTCGTGCACATCGGCCACACCGGTTCGAACCCGGACGAAGCCGCCATTGATGAGCTGGACGCCGCCACTCTCCTACGCCTCGCGCGATAGGTGGGGTTCCGCGCTTTCCTCGATGAACCGCGCCGCCGATTCAGGCGCCGGGTGGTCCGCGTCAGGCCGGACGGTGACCGCGGTCGGGGGTGGTCAGGTACACGGTGGCCATGTCGGCGACCTGTTCGCACCACCGGGGTAAGGAGACCCCGTCAAGGGTGTCCCGGCCGATGACCGCCCGGTGGATGCAGGTGGTCGTGATCGTCCGGCCGGCGATGGCCAGCGCGGTCGCCGGGTCGGAGCGGCGGACCTCGTCCAGGTGGTTGATGGTCGCGTCGAGGTACAGCTGCTGGATGTGCTCCAGTGCGCGCCGGGAACGCTCGGACGACCCGATGGGCCGGGCGCCGCCGACCACGTGCGGAATGACGTGGGCGCCGGCGGAGAACCCTTCGGCGAGAGTACGGGTGAACACGTCGATGACCCGGACAGGCCACCCTCCACGGAGCGCAGGGCTGCGGCGATGTCGTCCTCCACGCGGGTCAGCAGCCGGTCCTTGACCGCGTTGAGCAGTTGCTCCTTGCCCTCGAACCGGCGCTAGATCGAGCCCACCGACATGCCGGCGCGTTCCGCGACGGCGGCCATCGTGAGGTCGTCGGACCCGTCGGCGGCCAGTTCCTGCTCGGCCGACACCAGAATCCGCTGCAATGCCGCCCGACCTTGAGCTTCCGGTCGAGCGTGGCTGTCCGTTCGCCGCACCCGCGGGTTACGCGCGGCTGCGCGAGCAGGCCCCGATCAACCGGGCCCACCTGGTGACCGGCCCCGAAGTGTGGGTCGTGTCCGGACACGAGGAAAGCCGCGCCGTCCTCGCCGACCGCCGCTTCTCCGCCAACCGGGGCGACGAGAATTTCCCGCTCGTCGACTCCGATCCGGCGGCGCGGCAACGGTTCCGCGACCAACCGCCGGTGATGCTCAGCATGGACGGTGAACAGCACGCCGCCACCCGCCGCGTGGTACTCGGCGAGTTCACCATGAAGCGGCTGAACGCCCTGGAGCCGCGGATCCAGGCGATCGTCGACGGCTTCATCGACGACATCCTGGCCACCGGGCAGCGCCCGGTGGACCTGGTCCAGGCCCTCTCCCTGCCGGTGCCGTCCCTGGTGATCTGTGAGCTGCTCGGCGCGCCGTACACGACCATGACTTCTTCCAGAGCCGCACCGCCACGGCGATCCGCCGGAGCGTGCCCTCAGCGGAGCGGCAGGGACCGCACCCTCGACCACGCGAGCCTGGTCAGCATGGCGTTGCTGCTGGCCTCGGTCAGAACCTGGCCCGGATGGAGCTGCGCATCGTCTTCGACACGCTGTTCCGCCGCATCCGGCCTGCGGCTCGCCAAGCCGGTCGACGACCTCGCGTTCAAGACGGACGCCGGCCTCTACGGCGCCTACGAACTTCCCGTCACCTGGTAAGGAGCACCCGATGCGGATCACGGCAGACACCGGCGTCTGCGTCGGTGCCGGACAATGCGTCTTGGCCGAACCGGCCGTATTCGACCAGGACGACGACGGCATCGTGACGCTGCTGACCGACCACCCCGAGGGCGAAGCCGCCGAACACGTACGCGACGCCGTCGGGCTCGGCCCGTCCCGAGCCCTCTCCATCGCCGAGGAATAGCCCTCACGGCAGGGGCAAAGAGGGACGCGTGAGCTCTGTGCCGATGCTCGTCGACGCCAAGGTGCCTTCGGGCGAGGTTTCCGTGTCGGCGGTCAGGCGCCGGCGACGGCCACCACGCCCGTGGTGGTGCCGACATAGGCCCGGTCGTGGGCCAGCGTCGGGGAGGTGAAGTGCGGGCAGACCCCGACGGAGATCTGCTGGAGCACCGCTCCGGTCGCCGGGTCGAGCGCGAAGAGGGTGCCGCCGTCGTAGTCGACGACCCAGACCGCGCCGCCGCCCACGACCGGGGAACCCTTCGCGGTGGACGGCCCGCGCCAGAGCACCTGCATTCCGCCCGCGGAGTCGACCCGGACCGCGCGTGGCCCGTCGGTGCACGGCACGTAGACGGTGTCCGCGTCCACGGCGGCGCCGCCGTACGCGCGGCAGACCGTGGCCTGTGCCACCTGCCCGCCGATGCCGCCCAGGGAACCCGAACGCATCGTGTACGCGGTGCCGCGCTTGCCGTCGGCGTAGACGTACGACCCGACCAGCGCGGGCGTCATCGAGCCCAGGTCGAGGTCGGAAGCATTGTCCGCCGCCCACGTGCTCGGCGCGAACCGATCCGCGAGCTGCAGGTCAGGGCTCAGGGCGAGGACCGAGTCGCTGCCGTCGTAGGCGCCCGAGGTGCTTTCGCCGTTGCCGACCGCGTACAGAAGATTGTTGCCGACGACGGTGGCGCCGCCGGGCGCCCAGATGCCGCCTTCCCGGGTGGTCGGCACGGCGTAGGAGTCCGGGGCGTCGGTGCCGGTGGTGGGCAGCGAGACGACCGACCCGATGTAGTTGGCGCAGTCACCGGCCAGGCCGCCGTAGGCGATGTAGACCCGGTCGCCGAGCAGGTTGAGCGCGGCGCGTTGCTGGTGCGCGATCACGTCCCCGCTCGGCGGCTCGGCGGTCCGCTGCTCGCTGATCTGTCCGGTGGCCGCGTCGATGCTCACCAGCACGTGTTCCGGGCCGGTGCGCTCGGCGAGCGCGAAGAGCAGGCCGGTCGCCGGGTCGTACACCATCGTGCTGGTGATGCCCAGCGGATCGATGTTGCCGCAGGGCAGCGACGAACGTGGCACCGGAGTTCCGACGTGCGTCGACCAGACCACGGCCCCGGTGGACGCGTCCAGCGCATAGACGGTGTCGTTCTCGGTAGCGGCGAAGATGCGGTCGCCGACCGCCAGGGGCTGCCCGTAGACCGCGCCGTCGAGCGTCGCCGTCCAGGCACGCGACAGGGTGCCCAGCGGTGCGAGGCCGGCGGTAACCCCGGAGCGTGCGTTGTCGTGGTGATAGGTCGTCCAGTCGCCGTCCGCCGCGGCCGACGCCCGCGGCGCCGGTGCCGTTGCCGCAACGGCCGTGGTCAGCGCCGCGACGGCCACGCTGCGAATTCCTCGTCTCATGGGATGCTCCCAGTGGTCGAACATATCGATGTCCGTGTATCCCCCGCTGTCCTCGCGGCAAACCCGCGGCCCTTGCCCGATGGCGCGACATATCGAACGCGAAGGCCCGCTCCTTGGTCGCACTCGTCCCGGTGCGAGTCGCGGTCACGCGAACAGCCTCGCAACTCGGACTGTATAGTCCATCACAAGGTGGTCTGACTCCGGCCGTACCAGCGGATACCATGGCTTCAGCGCATTCCTGTGGACCTTCTAGTCCATCAAATAACGAAGGAGAGAATGTCATGTCGGCACGTACGGCCCTGATTACGGGTGGCACCAGCGGAATCGGGAAGGCTGCCGCACGGACTCTGCACGATCGCGGTTACCGCGTAGCCGTCACCGGACAACGCCCGGAGAGCGTGGCTCGCGCGCGCGAAGAACTGCCCGACGACATCGTGGTCTTGCAGTCTGACGCACGGTCTCTGTCGGACATCGACAAGGTCATATCCGAAGTCGGAGCACGCTTCGGAAGCCTGACCACGCTGTTCCTCAACGCCGGCGTCAACCGTCCCATGACACTGGAGCACTGGGACGAAGCGGGGTACGACGAGGTGTTCGCCGTCAACACCAAAGGCGTGTTCTTCACCCTGGCCAAGGCCCTGCCGCTCTTGGCTGACGGCGCATCGGTCATCGTCACCGTAGGGATCGGAGCAACGCGCAGCCTTACCGGCAGCAGTGTCGCGGCTGGTTCCCACGGCGCGATGCTGTCCATGATCCCAACCCTTGCCCTCGAACTCGCACCGCGCCGGATTCGCATCAACGCGGTCAGCCCGGGCATGACCGACACTCCCATGACGAGAGCCTCGATCCGAACGGCAACCGAGGACGTCGCCGGGACGATGACAGCGATGGCCGAGCGCCATCCATTCGGCCGCCTCGCTACACCGGAAGACATCGCCGGGACGGTCGCGTTTCTGGCCTCGGACGACGCCGCGTACATCACCGGGCAAGAGATCGTCGTATCCGGAGGCGCGGGGTTGGCCATCTGACCGAAGCGTCACGAATCGGCGGACACGACGCAGCAATGCCGGTCACCAGGAATCGTCAACCACGTGCTGATGGCGGTGTCTTCATCTCCCGCCTGAACACCCCCACCCGAAGGAACAAATCATGGCCGGCACTGAGCTCTACGAGAAGTTCATGGCACTCCACACGCGCGAAGGCGGCCACGTGCTGCCCAATGCCTGGGATGCGGTCTCGGCGCTGATCCTCGCCGACGCCGGATTCGAGGCCATCGGCACCTCATCGGCGGCGCTGGCGGCCACGCTCGGACGACTGGACGGACGCCACAGCGTGTCGGCCAAGGAGCACCTGGGGCACGCTGCGCTGCTGGCTCGCGTGACCGGCCTGCCCGTGAACGGCGACTTCGAAGACGGCTACGGCGAGACCGCCCAGGACGTCGCCGCAACGGTGAACGCCGCGGTCGACCACGGGCTCGCCGGCATCGGGATCGAGGACACCAGCGGGAACACCGAGGCCCCGATCCGCGGCTTCGACGACGCGGTGAACCGCGTCCGCGCCGCAGTGCGGGCCGCGAAGGGACGGATCGTCGTCACCGGCCGCACCGACAACTACCTCCAGGGACGTCCCGACCTCGACGACACCATCCGGCGGCTGACGGCGTTCGCCGAAGTCGGCGCCGACGTGCTCTTCGCACCGTTCCCGCCCGACCTCGACTCCCTCGTGAAGATCATCACCGCCGTCGCACCGACGCCGGTGAACGTGCTCATCTCCCCGGCGGACCACGTGCTGACCGTCGCCGAACTGCAGAAAGTGGGCGTCAAGCGGGTAAGCCTCGGCCCCGCGCTGTACGCCAACGCACTCACCGCGCTCGAGCAGGCCGCGCAGGCACTACAGCGCGGCGACATCGCCACGGCCACCGCCGGTATCGGCTTCGGCCGCGTGAACGACCTGCTCGCCGCCGCGTCCTGACCCGCAGACCATCGACGCCACATCAACCTGACCTAGAGAAAGCAGAACTCCGTGGACCTCGACAAGATCATGAACAAGCACCTCAGCCGGTACTTCGACGGCACCAAGACGATCCCCGAGGAGACGATCCGGCAGCTGCTGAAGTTCCTCCGGTCTGCCCCCACCTCCACGAACATCCAGCCGAACCACTTCATCGTTCTGTCCACCCCGGAGAGTAAGGCGAAGCTGGCCGCGAACCTCGGCGAGCGGTTCGCCGACAACGGCGAGAAGATCACGAACTCCTCGCACACGATCATCATGACCACCCGCGCGGACATCCCCGCCGAGCACCTGGACGCTGTGTTCGACAAGGAGCGCGAAGACGGCCGGTTCCCGACCGTCGCGAAGCAGGAGAACTGGGAGTACATGACCCGCGACTTCGTGAACCTGCGCACCTATACCTACAAGGACACCTACCACTGGATGGAGAAGCAGACCTACATGGTGATGGGCCTGCTGATGATGGCCGCCGCCGAGCTCGGCGTCGAGGCCATGCCGCTGGAGGGTTTCGACCCGGTCACGGTCGACAAGGCGTTCGACATCCGCAAGACCGGATACACCACGACCGTGCTGCTGGCGCTGGGATACCCCGACCTGAACAAGCAGTACACCACCGCGATCTCCCGCTTTGAGCCTGACCAGCTGTTCACCTTCGCCTGATCGAGGAATGAGGCGAACGTCATGGACGAGCAGGAGCTGCAGCAGGTCGCGCACGATATGGCGACATCGCTGCCCGGCGTCACCCTCGAACACCGCGTCAACCCGAACTGGGAGACCTACAAGGTCGGCGGCAAGGTCTTCCTACTCATGACCGACATGCCGGGTCATGCCGTCGTGACCGTCAAGGCGGACCCAGAAGAGGCAGTCATGCTCCGCGGGCAGTTTGCGGAGATCACGGCTGGTTACCACACCAACAAGCGCCACTGGGTCAGCGCCGCCGCCGGTCCCGGCATCGACGAGGCCCTGGTGCGGCGGCTGGTGAGAGATTCCTACGGTCTCGTGGTCGGCACAACACCACGACGCTGACCCAGCCGATCAGGTTGAGCCTCACGCCGAGGAACAATCGGAGACGACTCCGAAACCGGCACCACAGCGATGCCGGGCGAGGCGCGGTGGCGGGGTTTTCATACCGCCGCCGGCAACGCGCAGCCGGAGAAAGCGTGGCGGGACTCCGGCTACGCATTCATCACCGAGGACGGGGCGCGCCGCCGGTCCGCCGGCGCCAGGGCGCCGCCGGCCTCGCCCACTGCGCCGAAATCGACCTCAAAACCGTGCAAGCCGGGGCCGGCGCTCAGAGATGGCACTACTAGAAAGTCACGTCCTGCAGCGGCGAGACCGCGCCGTCGGTGAAGACCCGCTGGATGTAGAGGTGGTTCTCTCCGTTTGGCGCCGCGTACTGCACGAAGGTCGCGTTGCCGTCCGGGTCGGCCGGCGTCTCTTGTACCGCGCCGTCGTTCACATGCCACAGGTACGAGACCGTCACGTCCATCAGCTGGCCGGAGAAGGTGAACCAGCCGTTCTCGTAAATGCCCCAGGTGTCGACCTGCGGATCGAGCACGGTGTAGTCGAACTCCGCACTGGCCGACAGCGAGCCGTCCCGGTGCACACCGCGGACGGTCAGTGCGCCGTAGCCGGGGTCGGACGGGGTGTAGGTGATCGTGGCCCCGTCGACCGTCCCGCTCGTCCCGTCGGCCAGCGTGTACCGGTAACCCACGACGTCGGGGGTGGCCGGGCTCAGCGTGAAGGTAGCCGGCCGTCCGGCGACGGCATCGTTCCCGTACGGCCCGGTCAGCGCCACCCCCGGCGCATCCGGCACGCTGATCTGGATCGTCGTCGGCGGTGTCAGCGTGCCGTCGGCCAGCACCCCCTGCGCGGTAAACGGGCTGTCCCCGGCATGGCCGGGCACCACGTCGACGGCCGTGTTCGACCCGTCGACCGACTGCTGCGCCCCACCGTCGAAGGTGTAGACAAAACCGGTCACCCCCGGAACGTCGGTCCACAGGAAGACCTCGATCGGCTGACCGAGGACCGGGGTGTCGTTGATCCCGACGCTCGGGTGGGCGTCGATCACGTAGAACGTCTGCTGCGCCGCGGCCGACTCGTGGCCGGCCGGGTCCACCGAGGTCACCATGATCGTGTAGGTGCCGCCGGCGGGGGGCGTCCACGACAGCGTGGCCGAGCCGTCCGCTCCAGCGGTGATCTGCTGCTGGTCACCGCCGAAGTCGTATTTGAAGGCGACCACCCCGACCGAACGCGCGGTGAGGGTGAAGGTGTCGGGCCGGCCCGAGATCGGATCGGCGCCGCCGCTGACACCGGGCGCGTCGGTCACTACGATCTGGTCGGTGTGCGCGCCGGCCAGCTTCTTCCCGGCGTACGAGTGCTCGACGATCGCCTTCGTCCCGGCGCTGGTGAAGACCAGGTCGCCGGTCGCCTTCTGGCCGGCCGCGGGTACCCGCGTCTCCGGTCCGCCGTCGACCGCGTACCCGAACGAGGTCACGTCGGTGGAGACCGCTTGCAGACTGATGTGGCTGTTCAGGCCGATCCCGGCGACGTCGATGGTGGCGAACGGGGCGCTGTTGCGCACATAGAAGGTGTACTTCGTCCAGTCGCTGGCGTTACCGGCCGCGTCCAGCGAGCGCACCTCGACGTACTCGGGGCCCCAGCTGGACGGCGTGATGCTGACCTTGGCCCGGCCGCCCGGATGGTTGGGCGCCACGACCGGGTTGCCGGCCGACCGCGGCATGCTGTTCACCGAGTACTCGAAGCTGGTCACGTCGCGGCTGCCGCCGGTGTCGAAGACGAAGGTGCCCGGCACGCCGGCACCGCCGGTGCCCGGGTAGTCGGCGGTGGCGTACTTCTTCGACGAGACCAGCGGGGTCGGCGGCGCGGTGTTGTCGACGGTCAGGTAGCAGACCGCCCCGTCCGGCCCCGGCCCGGAGGCGTCGCCGGCCTGGGCGGTCCACGCCAGCACCGTCCCGTCGGCGTAGCCGCGAAGGTCGACCTGGAGGCGCGGGGTGGCGCCGACTGACGAGCCGACCACGGTCCGCTGGTCGGGGTGGCCGTCCGGCCAGATCGCGAACGAAGTGGTCGGTGAGGGCGGCGGATTGGTGTCGACCGTGTGCGCGGTGAACATGGTGAACTGCCCGGCGCTGGGGTGGTCGGCCTGCGTGCCGCAGGGCCGGTCCGGGTTCAGCAAACCTTCGTCGGTGACAGTCGGCGGTGTAGTGGCAGAAGCGGCCTGGGCGGGTGGCGCGAAGCCCGCGACCAGGGCAGTGGTGCCGAGCGCGGCTACGGTCGCGTAGCGCAGCATGGATCGCCAGCGGTCCATCAAGGATTTCCCCCATTTTCCCTGCTCAACCGGCAGGGCTGGGGGAGTTTAACATCGTCGATGTCGACCGTCCGCCCGGTTTCCGCTTCACGACCCGCAACGTCGAACCGCCTGCCGGGGTCCCCCTCCAGCTCGGCGGTTCGACTCAACGCTCAGTCAGCGGCGACGGCGACTCGAACCCCCACGCGTGCGCCGCCCGGCGCCCGATCGTGTAGTTGTCCGCGTCCGCGCTGCCGCCGCTGCACCCGGACTTCCTGACCCGCCGCCTCCACCATCCGGTCGGCGAGTCCGGGCTGCCGCCGGTCTGGCGGCACGATCTGCGCCACGGCGCGGCGAGTCTCGCGCAATGCGCCAGGGTCGATCTCAAGACGGTGTAGGCGCAGCCCGGGCTGCTCACGGCCGACACCTACACCAGCGTCCTGACCGACCTGCTGGCCTACGCGGCCGAAGCCACCGCGAAGCTGGTGCTCGCCGCTGCGGCCCGCAATCCCACATACGTCCCACAAAGATCAAGGGCGCATAGCTCAAAAAGGTATACGCCCTGGTGAAGCGTGGTGCGCCGCGTAGGACTTGAACCTACAACCCGCGGATTAAGAGTCTGCGATCTTGACTGTCGCGGACTCTCGCGGCGTGCCGCCAGGTGTCATTTTAGCAGGTGAGGCAGCCGACGGCGTGACACGTCATGCCGTCGGCTGCCGCCCTGTTCCGGTACTGAGTCGTCCCCCAACGTGCCCCCAAACCATCCACTATGGATGGTGCTACCGCGCAGAAGGCGGTGCTGGTCGGGAGCGACGCGGGAGTCTTGCCGCTCGCGGCCCTGCTTGCGCGACTGGGAGTCGGTTCGCCTCTCGACGGCGGCTGGTACTCGCCGGGCGGCGTGATGTTGGGTGCAAGGGCGGACGCGGCTGATCGGCGAGGCCATCAAACGTGAACCACGATCGTGTAGTTGTTCCGGGTGCGCGGAAGCGTTGGTTGAAGCCGGCCGTTCCGACTATCGCGCAAGATGCGCAGATAGGTATGGAACAACAGCCATGAACGATTACTCTCCCGTCTACCGTCGGTGCGGCTGCACCAACCCCGCCACCGGCCGCCGCTACGGCGACAACTGCCCGTGGCTGGCAACCGACCCCGGTCACGGCTCCTGGTACTTCTCGGTCCGGCTCGGCCGTCAACGCGTCCGCCGCGGTGGATTCCGCACCGCGCAAGACGCCGAGCAGGCCCGCCAGGATCTCGTCGGTCAGGCGCCGCAACCCGCCGACGATGCCGGGCTCACCGTCGCCGCCTGGCTGGACACCTGGGTCGCGTCGTTGCCGAAGCGGGTCCGCCCGTCCACGGCCACCGCGTACACCGCACACGTCGTCAACGTGCTGCGTCCCGCCCTGGGCCATCACCGGCTCGGCGCGTTGACCCGGGCACAGGTTCAGGCGATGTTCGACGAACTCGCGGAGCACACGAACCGGTACCACGTGAAGATCACCGCTTCGACGGTGCAGCAGGTCCGGGCCACCTTGCGCCGGGCGCTGAACGCGGCGGTCGCCCACGGCTACCTGACCGACAACCCGGCCCGGATGCTCGAGCTGCCCTCGCCTCGCCGGACCCGGCCGGTTGCCTGGTCGCAGCCGCGGGTGGCGGCCTGGCGGCGGGACGGCACCCGCCCGAAGATCGCGGTCTGGACACCGGAGCAATTGGCCACCTTCTTGACCGCGGTCGTCGACGACGACCTGTACGCCTTGTGGTGGCTAGCCGGCCTGCGCGGGCTGCGCCGCGGTGAACTCGTCGGACTGCGCTGGGTCGACGTCGACCTGGCCGACGCCACCCTGACGGTGACCCAAACCCTGGTCGAACTACCCGGCGCTGTCGCCGACTCCGAACCCAAGACGGCTGCCGGCAACCGGACCATCACCCTCGACCCCGCCACCGTCCAAGTCCTCACCGACCACCGGCGGCTGCAACAACGCAGGTACGAGGCTCACGGAACGATCGCCGAGGACACCGGTTTCGTGTTCGCGTGGCCGGATGGGCGGCCGATCCGGCCGGGCTGGCTTACGCACCGCTTCACCGCCCTGGTGGTCGAGTGCGGGCTGCCGCCGGTCCGGCTGCACGACTTGCGACACGGGACCGCGATGAACGCACTGCACGGCTCGGCCAGCCTGCACACCGTGCAACACCTGCTCGGGCATTCCAGCCACGCCTTCACCGCCGACGTCTACGGCACCGTCCCCGACGCACTCGCCCGAGCCGAGGCTAAGTGCACGGCCGAGACGATCCTCACCGCTATCCGGCAGGCCACATCGACGGACACGCCTGAGAAACGAGCCGACAGGCACCGACGGCAGCCTCATCACGTCCGAATCGTCCGTGAGCGTGTACGCCGACCAGCGAGCTCCCACTGACCCTGAGAGCAACTACTACACCGGTGAGACCGGTGATTTGCGATCTTTCCCAAGTGCCTCGCGTCACCGACCTCGTACGCCAGCAACAGGGGCAGCCGTCGGCGTTCGCAGGTCTATGCGGGTAGCGGCGGGCAGACGTCAGCAGCTCGAAGAGATCATCGACTGAGCGGAGTGCTGTGAAGTCTCGGGGCCCACGGGAGAGCTCGCCGCCTAGCTCGAATTTCCGGACATTGATGTTGTGCGATGTTTCGTGATGTGGGCGATGAACACGAGGGTCTCGACGCGGAGGGCGGTAGCGGCGGGTCGGTGCCCGGGCGTGACCCACGGCTGGCCAAGGTTGCGGATCGTGCGGTGGCAGCGGGTCTCGAGGCGTGGTGGACGCAGTTCACGAACCCGAAGACCGGCCAGGGCGAAGGGCCGTACGGGATGCGCGTCTTTCTGCCGTCCGGGCAGCGTTTCCGCGGTGTGAGCCTCCACGGTGGCGACGAAGCCGAGGTCTTGCTGAAGTTTCCGTTCGAGCGATGGACGGCTCTGCAGGGCTACGAGGCGATCCTCGATCCCGACCAACAGCGGATCGTTGCGGAGGTCACTCTTCTGGGGACCAGTTTGAGCAGGATTCCTGGCGTGGTCGTGGGGCCGCCGGAGACGGACGAGCCGGTCACCGACGGTGCTGCTGGACTGCGTCTGGCGTTCAAGTTCGGTCCTGCGCCGGGTCCGAGCAGCCTGACGATCGCGGGCGGCGATGGCGGATTGGCCGTTGAGCTGCGGCCCGGGCACCGGCCGAGATCAGCGCGTTGCACGGCATCTCGAGCGGCGCCGGAGCCAGTTGATCATCCGGGCAGTGTGTCAGCGCGCGGTCATGACCAGGCACGCGCGCTGCTCGAGGACCTGTCTACCGCGGTGTTCATCGAACTCGACCGCAGCTACGGCCTCGCCGGCACGCTCCACCGGACGACCGCCGATGACCTGACGAAGCAGGAATACGACAAGGAAGCCATCAGCAACAGTCTGCCGCGGCTACCGCCAGCGCGATACGGGCGCGACGCCGCATCGTTGTATCTCTACGCGCGCAGCGTACGGTCGCAGGCGCCGTTGCTGGAATACCTCGGCTACTACCAGGTCATCGAGTAGTACATGGCGGCGTTCAGCAAAGCCGCGACGATCGAGAGCGTCCGTACCATGCTCAAGGATTCCCGGTTCGACCATGACGATGAGCTCGCCATCGGCCGGCTCATCGATGCTGTGCTGCCCGGCGGACGCGGCAAGGCCCGCGAACGAGACCAAGTCCTCGCCGCGGTCGAAGCCTGCTTGGATGACGCCACCGTCGCCCAATTCCTCGAGGATCGCCCGGCCGCGGCGAAGGCCCTGCGCAACCGAGAATGGATCACCGGCGTGCGAGTCATCGTCACCGGCGACTCCCAGCCGAGCCTCACACGCCAGATCGCCGAGCGCATCTACGACCTGCGCTGCCGGATCGTGCACAGCAAAGAGAGCCATACCGACGCCGAACCGCTACACCCGTTCGGTCCCGAGGCCAAACGCCTGCGGCACGACATGAATCTGATCAGGTTCGTCGCCCAGCACGTACTCGCCAGCTCCAGCAAGCAAGCCAACTGGGAACAGACTTCCTCGTCGTAGCTCAGGTTCACGCTGCATGCAGAGACAGCCGGATACCTCGACGAGACCGAGGATGACCTGAGCGACCCACCTGCCCAGGCTGAGTTCTTGCAACATGCCCCCGCGGTCGTGCAGGACCTTGGCACTGTACATCGAGGCATCGCCGTCCGCGGCGACCGCGTTTACCTTGCGACCTGCGCGGGCCGGTCTCACGCGGCTGGGCGTTCTCGACTGCAATCCGCCCGGGCCGCCGCAGATTTGGCGTACCCGGCACTGCCGTGCCACGTGTACGAGCGCGTACCCGACCAGAGCGGTACCGAGCAGGAGGCTGTCGATCCCGTGCATCCCGGTACGGGCTCAGACCGCCTGAAGTGCCACCGATCGTTGCCGGAGCACCAGGTAGTCCAGTTTCTCATTCATGATCAGGAAACGCAGGTGCCCATACTCCGTCGAACAGCACGGAGCAGAGTCCCTCAATGGTCACCACCGGTCCGTGGATCAGGAACGCGGCAGGCCCGGGCCGCCGAGGACATCGGACCGGCTGAGCAAGGGGAGAGCGCGACCAGGCCACTGACCTTGCCAGCGCCCCGACCACTCGTGCCGAGCACAGTTCGCCGCGGCTGGTACGGAGGACGGCGGCTCCACCGCTCGATTATTCGTTTACGACGCGGAAGGTTTTCAGGCTGGGGTCGGAGGCATCAGGCAGGGTCATGCCAGCCGCGAGCCCGGCCCGCAGATAGTCCACGACCGCGGCATCGAACCGCTCGCCGGGCAGGATCGCCGGGACGCCCGGCGGATACGGGCTGATCATTTCCGCGCTGATCCGGCCGACCGGATCAGCGACCTGCTCGGTGTCGGCGAAGTACGCCTCCCGAGGGGTTATCGCCTGTTCCAGGTTCAGATCCTCCAGGGCGGGAATCCGCGGCGCGGGTCGATCCGGCTGCGGCGGCTCGGCGGCCAACGTCTCCAGGGCCTCGGCGAGCCGCTCGATCGCTTCGTCGTCGTCGGAGTACGTGAGTGAGCAGACGACCCGGCGCGCGTCCCCGAGCTGCGCGGTGAGCCGCCGCTGTTCCTGCAGCCATTCCTTGGCCTGGTAGCCGGTGATACCGAGGGCGGACACGTCGACGCTGAGCTTGAGCGGGTCCCATTCGGCGACACCGTCGTGTCCGATGATCGACTCGTCCAGCACGGTCAGGCCGGGCGTCTTCGACAGCCGCGCCCGGAGACCGTTGGCCCGCTGCAGCGCGTCGTCGAGCAACTGCCGCCCCTCGTCGACCATGCGGTGCCGGAAGCCGTCGATCGACCCGAACATCAGCGCCGACGGGCTCGTGGTGGTGATCAGGTCGAGTCGCAGCCGCAGGTCGACCGGGCCGACCAGGTCACCGCCGAGAAGTATCAGCGACGCCTGGCAGAGGCCACCGTCGGCCTTGTGCAGGCTCTGCACCACCAGGTCGGCGCCGGCCTGGATGGCAGCGGTGGGCATACCGGGATGAAACGGGAAGTGGGCGCCCCACGCCTCGTCGACCATCAGCGGGAGGCCGCGGCTGTGGCAGATCTCGGCGATCCCCCGTACGTCAGCGCCGGTGCCGTACTCCGTCGGCGTGATGATCAGTACAGCGCTCACATCCGGGTCGCGCTCGAGGGCCGCCTCGACGTCGCGGGCGGTCGCCGGGTGCGCGATCTGCCGCTCGTGGTCCCAGCGGGGGCGCAGCCAGACCGGCCGGGCGCCGGCCAGAACCAGGGAGGCGACCACGGACTTGTGCACGTTGCGGTCGATGAGGATCTTCTTGTCGGGCCCGGTGACGGTGAGCATCGCGGTGTGGATGGAGATGCTCGAGCCGCAAGTGGTGAAGACCGCCTCGCGAGCGCCGACAGCGTCGGCGAGTAGCCGTTCGGCGTCCGGAACGGCCTGCTTCGCGGTGATCACATCGGCGTGGAACGCACCCCTCGACAGCACGGCGGCGGTGCGCTCGTCGATACCCTGGCCGAGCCGGTGACCCGGCAGCGCGAAAGTGTGATTGCCCTGCTTGGGGTACTGCTCGATAGCGTCGAGAACCGGCGTCGTCTCCTGATCCATAATTACCCGGGTACCACGTTCGGGACCTGCTGAAACTTCCGGTGCGACGTCGCTGAGGAGGATGTGCCTCATGACTCTTGCCGATGAGGACCTCCGCGATGCGATCCGGCGGGAGCTGCCCCGGGTACGCGCGGACCTGGAACGCCTGATCCGGATCCCCGGTGTCGCGTTCGACGGATTCGACCATGCGCACGTCGAGCGGTCCGCCCACGCCGTCGCTGAACTGCTGCGCGATTGCGGCCTCGACGTACATGTCACGCGCGCCGACGGACAGCCGGCGGTCATCGGCCGCCGGTCCGCACCACCCGGAGCGCCGACTGTGCTTCTCTACGCTCACCACGATGTCCAACCGGCGGGCGACCCGATGCTGTGGGACGGCGATCCGTTCGAGCCGGTCGAACGGGACGGCCGGCTCTACGGCCGCGGCGCCGCCGACGACAAGGCCGGCGTGATGGCGCACGTCGCCGCGCTGCGGGCCTTCGGCGACCGGCTTCCGGTCGGCGTGGTGGTGTTCGTCGAGGGCGAGGAGGAGTACGGCTCCGGGTCACTGGACAGGCTCCTCGAACTGAACGTCGAGCTGCTGCATGCCGACGTCATCGTCGTCGCCGACTCCGACAACTGGGACATTGGCCGGCCGGCTCTGACCGTCTCGCTGCGCGGTGTCGTCAGCTGCTTCGTCGAGGTCGCAACGCTCCACAACGCCGTGCACAGCGGCATGTTCGGCGGCCCGGTCCCGGACGCCTTGACCGCACTCGCGCGCCTGCTCAGCACCCTGCACAACGAAAACGGTGAGGTCGCCGTCGACGGGCTGACGCGCAGCGAGCAAAGCACCACGGACTGGGCCGAGGACCGTTTCCGTCGGGAGGCCGGCGTCCTCGACGGCATCATCCTGCTCGGTGGCGGCCGTCTCACCGACCGCGTCTGGAACCAACCCGCGATCGCTGTCCTCGGCATCGACGCGCCTCGCACCGGCGAGGCGCCCAACGCCCTCGTGCCACGGGCGAGGGCCAAGCTGAGCGTGCGCCTCGCGCCCGGCGACAATCCGCAGACCGCGTACGCGGCGTTACGTGAGCACCTGGAGAAGCACGTTCCCTGGGGCGCCCACCTCAGCGTCATTGCGGAGAGCCTCGGTTCCCCCTGTCGCATCGACCCGACCGGCCCCGCCTACGACGCAGCCCGTTCCGCCATCATCGAGGCCTGGGACGGCACCGCTCCCGTCGAGATCGGGATCGGGGGGTCCATTCCCTGCGTCGCCACGTTCCAGCAGCGGTACCCGGCGGCCGCCATCCTCGTCACCGGCATCGAGGATCCCTACTGCGCCGCGCACGGCCCGAACGAGAGCCTGCACCTCGGGGAGTTCGCCCGCACCTGCCTCGCCGAGGCCCTTTTCCTGCGCAACCTGGCCGGTTGAGTCAGGCGGCGCAGCCGGTGGTGCAGGACGACACGGGCGAACAGGTGTCCCGACGTGGACGGTGGGCATACGGCCGCCACGACCACGACTCGCCCGGCCGCCACGGTCGCCGCCGACCGTTTGTGCCGCTTGCTCAGGGGAATCCGCGGTCCATGGAACGAGGCGGCAGCAAGCACAGCCCGCGTGTCGACGAACGCCGGACGATGTCCTCGACGATCTGAACCGGTTGCCCGGCGGCATCATCTACCACACGGTCACGGAGATCTGGTCGGCGCTCGGACGCGGGTCCGTCGAGCGCGCGCCGGAAGCACGCTAATTAGAGGCCGGTGATCATCGGGCGTTGCGCCGGTCCAGCGGACCCCACTCGGCCGAACCCTGGGCCTCGATCATCTGCTCGGCCTCCATCAGCGCGGTGTCGGCGATCCAGGCGACCGGCCGGCGCACCTTGACCAAGGGTTCGTTGTCCGGTCCGCGACCGCGCTGATCGCCCACCAGAATCCAGGGCCGGACCTGCGGCCCGCGCAGGCTACGCAGGTGGCGGTAGTCGTACAGGCGGCGGGCGACCCAGAGCCGCGGGGACCGGTCACCCCACCACCGTTCGACGGCGAGCGGATTGGCCGAGAGGCCGGGCAGTGGCACCCCGGTCAGCGAATCCCGGCTGACCTCGTCCCGGCGCAGGTCCACAGCGGGGCCGGCCGACCATCGTACGTAAAGTTGATCTCTTTCCGTCGACGTGGTGACCAGTTCGGTGAGGTCGTCGAGCCCTGCGACGGTGGGTAGGCTGTCGTGCACGGGTCCCCGCGTGCCCCCGATTCGCGAGATTTACACACGAGCGTTCACATGCCGAGAGGCCGGGCCGGCAGCGGCACGAGCCTGTAACGCAACATGAGATGAACCATTCACCCGCGGGCGTGACAATCACTTCCAGGGTGCATCACGCTGCCTGTCGAGCTGCTGTGCAGACGGGCGCGTCGCTCGTCGTTGTCCTGGAGCATCCGCTGAGCGCGAATCCGGGTCTGGCGGGCCGCTGCTGCGAGGGCTACCGCATCCTGCCGGGACCTTCTGGCCGCCGCCCGGTCTGCCTCCAGCCGGAGCGCTGAGACGGCCGTCCGCGGGTCCTGTGGCGCCCTGGTAGTGGTGTCCAGCGGGGCTGGATCCCTTTCGACGGGCGGGTCGACGGCGCGGCGCGGTGGCGTACCGGACGGCGGCCACGGCGGCGTCGTGCCGCCGGCAGAGACCACGTCGGGGATCATCGAACCACCGTTGACATGGTCCGGCGATCCTCGGGATGCGAGCGCTGTTTGTATGCCGCACCGTACGGCTGCGCGGGCGCGGGCGCGAGTGCCAAGAGCTGCTCGTCACCGGTGATGGCGAGGATCCGGCGTGTTGGCGGGGACGGGTCACGAAGCGTGAGCCGCCCGCCCGCGGCGGCGATCATGTCGCGGACGCGCAGGAGTGCGCCAACCCCGTGGGCGCAGAGGAACGTCACGCCGGCCATGTCGAGGATCACCGGCCCGGCATGGTCACGGACGACATGGTCGACCAGTTCGATGAGCAGGTGGTCGGTGTCCCTCTCCAGCTCACCGCGGATGGTGATCACGACATCCGCACCGCAGCCGGACAGCTCCATCGACAGCGCGGACGCCTGGCCAGGCTCGGACCGCAACTGGTCTTCTGAGTATCGGGTGGACACGGGACCTCCGCAGCTGAACCGCGGCGATGCCGACCGGTGGACGTCACGGTCGAGGATCGGCCGGCTCACGGCAAGATCGGTTGGGCTGTTACCCAGGCTCGTGTCTGAACCGAACGCCAGCGTACCTCGCGCGGGCAGAGATCGGCACGCTCGTCGCCGCGTGAGAGCGCCGGGAGGGGCATACTCAGATGTATCCGCGGTTCTTCCGCGCGTTGCCGTCCCGGTTGCGCCGACTTCGGTGATCAATTCCCGAGGCATCGCTTCAGGAAGCCGGCATACCGTGTCCGAGACATCCCAACCGTTCACGCCCAGCTCGACCGCCGGGCACCTGCTCGGCCTGCTCGTGCAGTCACCCGATCTGGACGCCCTGCTCACCAAGCTGGCGCACCTCGCCGGTGAGGTGGTGACACCGGCCGCGGTCTGCGGCATCACGATCCGCCGTGACGGCCGCCCGTTCTCCCCGGCGGTCAGCGATCCCCTGGCCGCGCAGCTCGACCAGGTCCAGTACGTCACGGACGAAGGACCGTGCCTGGACGCGCTGCGCGGCGGATCGGTCGTCGTGGTGGACGACCTCAGCCACGAGGATCGCTGGGATGAGTACCGGCCGGCCGCCATCGCCTACGGCGTCGTCGGCTCCCTGTCGCTGCCCTTGATCGTTGAGGGCGAGCGCCTCGGTGCCCTGAACCTGTACTCGACCACCGCCACCGCGTTCACCGGACCCCTCCGCGAGCAGGCCGAAGGGTTTGCCGTCCAGGCCACCGACGCGTTGACCCTCACCATGCGTCAGATCCGCCAAGCGCAGCTGCAAGACCAACTCGCCCAGGCCGTGGTCTCCAGCAGCGTCATCGATCAAGCGATCGGCATCCTGATGGCCGAGCAGCGTTGCACCGCGGCCACCGCCTTCGACCTGCTACGCCAAGCATCACAGAACCGCAACCGCAAACTGCGCGACATCGCCGGCGATCTCATCACCCGAGTCAGCGGTACACCGCCACAACCCCGGCCCGCCTTCAGGGCCGCCGCGGTCGAAGCCCCATCGCTGCCGAACCAGCAGTAGCCGTCACCGCGGGCCAGAGGCTGCCGCTGCCGGATCGCCGTCGGTAGTGGACCCAGGCCATGGCCGGTATCCAGCCGTTGACGGTGTCTGAGCGCGCCCGGAGGCTGCCGTCGGCAGGCATTGTCCTGGTGTTCGTCAACCCGGTGTTGCCGGCCTGTCCCTTGGGGGGTGAGGGTCGGTCCCCCTGCCGGCTGGATGATAATGGGCGGTCGTGCGCACAATGGGCGAGCGGGTCCACGCCGACCGCGGTGCGGGAGGACGGAAAGGAACAGCCCGTGAAGGGTGACGCTGAGCTGCGTGCGGTGCGGTCGACTCGCGGCATGGCGGCGCCGACTGAGCAGGTCTCCGCCCCGCAGCCGGGCGTCCCGGTGGTGTTGCTGATCGAAGACGATCCCGGCGACGCCCAGCTCACCCAGGAGTACCTGAGCGACAGCGGGATCACCGACCGTATCGAGCAGGCCAGCACCTTGACGCAGGGCATGGCTTTACCCGCGACACCGGATTGCGTGCTCCTGGACCTGTACCTACCGGACGGCCAGGGTTTGGAGGCGCTGCGTCGCGTAGTGGACCGATGGCCGAAAACCGCCGTGGTGGTGCTGACCGGCCGCAGCGATGCGGTTACGGGAGCCGCGGCTGTTGCCGCGGGCGCCCAGGACTATCTGGTCAAGGGCCAGGTCGACGGCGCCGTGCTCGGCCGGACGGTTCAACTCGCGATCCAGCGGCAGCGCGCGCAGGTCAATGGGTGGCAGTTGCAGGAGAGCCGGTTGCAGGCCAGCGAGAACGCCCGCCTGCAACGGGGGCTGCTACCCAAGCCGTTGACTACTGATCCCGCCCTGACGGTGGTCAGCCGATACGTGCCGGGTCGACAACGCTCGCTACTCGGCGGTGACTTCTTCGACGTAGTACAAGACGACGACGCGACGATCCACGCCGTCGTCGGTGACGTCTGCGGTAACGGCCCGGATGAGGCCGCGATCGGCGTCGGCCTACGCGTCGGGTGGCGCACCCTCACCTTGGCCGGCGTCAGCAAGGCCGAGCGGATGCGGTTGCTCGAACAAGTCTTGGTCGCGGAACGCCCTCATGAGGCGATGTTCGCCACCGCATGTACGGTACGGGTGGCCGCGGACCGGTCCCACGCCGTTATCGTCAACGCCGGCCACCCACCGCCGTTGGTGATCACCAGCGGTGGCGCCTACCCTGCATCCATCCGCCACGATCTCGCGTTGGGCATGTTTCCCGGGCGCGGCCGTTGGCTGGAGTCCGTCGTTACGCTGCCTCCGGGTGCCGGCCTGCTGCTGTACACCGACGGCGTCTACGAGGGCTTCACCCACGACGGCACCCGCCTGGGCGAGCAACGCTTCGCCGAACTCGCCTCCCGGCTGGCCGCGATCGCTGACCCGGGTGAGTACCTCACCGCGCTGTTGGCCGAGATCCAGCGCGGCGACGGCGGCCGCCACGGTGACGACACCGCCCTGCTCTACCTGACATGGCCATCGACGCGCACCATCGACTAACGCTCACGCCCGCCACGGTTTGAGTCCCGTCGGTTCCCGCCGACTGCTTCAGCAACTCAGTCGTCAGCATGCTCAGTGTCCGATCACGCCTGGAGAGGACGCACTGAAGCACCGGAATCATCAGAAGCTTCGACGGCGTTTGCTCGTACGTCTCGAAAGTTGCATATTGCAAAGAGCGCAGGGGGCATGGTTGCGCGGCGGGTCGGTGGCTGAGGCGCTAGGTTCCCTCCGGGAGGCGGCTACGCGGGAAGCGGCAGTACGGACGTGAATCAGGAAGGTCGGCGCGGTGGACGGAATTGCCGACATCTGGGGTCCCGGTATGCCGCATCCCCAAGGGCACGGTGTGGCCGGCCCGGGTCGACCAGCACCTGGCCGACGGAGTGACCGAGGACGGGGTTGACCGGGGGGTCGCCAGCGCGTGCCTGCTGTGCAGCAACGGCTGCGGCTGCGACATCGCCGTGAAGGACGGGCGCATGGTCGGCATCCGGGGGCGGGCCACCGATGTGGTGAACCATGGCCGGCTCGGCCCGAAGGGGTTGTACGGCAGCACCGCCGGGGCGAGTGCGACCGACCGGCTCACCCGGCCGATGATTCGTGACGGGGGCATCCTGACCGACTGCGGCTGGGAGACCGCGATGGGCCGCGTGGTGGAGGTATCCAAGCGGCTGCTGCGCGAGAAGGGGCCGCTGTCGCACGGCTTCTACACCAGTGGCCAGCTCTTCCTGGAGGAGTACTACACCCTCGCGGTGCTGGGCAAGGCCGGCATCGGGACGCCGCACATGGACGGCAACACTCGGCTGTGCACGGCGACCGCGGCGTCGGCGTTGAAGGAGTCGTTCGGCACCGACGGGCAGCCGGGCTCGTACACCGACATCGAGCATTGCGACGCGATCTTTCTGTACGGGCACAACATGGCCGAGACGCAGACGGTGCTGTGGACGCGGATCCTGGACCGGACCCGGGCGGACGATCCGCCGGTGCTGGTGTGTGTCGATCCGCGGCGGACCAAGGTGGCCGAGGAGGCGCAGCGGACGGGTGGCGTCCACCTCGCGCCGCGTGTGGGCACCAACCTGGCTTTGATGAACGGCCTGACCCGGGAGCTTTTCGAACACGGCTGGGTGGAGGAGACGTGGGTGGGCGAGCACACGCTCGGCGTCGACGAGCTACGCAAGACCGTCGACTCGTACTCGCCCGAGCGGGTCGCCGAGATCTGCGGCATCGAGCCGGACGATCTGCGACGCGCGGCGCGCATCTTCGGGGAGAGTGGCAACGTGCTCTCCACGGTGCTGCAGGGCTTCTACCAATCGCATCAGGCAACCGCGTCGGCGGTGGCGGTGGCGGTGGCGGTGAACAACCTGCACCTGCTGCGCGGGCTGATCGGCCGTCCCGGGTCGGGGATCTTGCAGATGAACGGGCAGCCGACCGCGCAGAACAATCGCGAGTGCGGCGCCGACGGCGACCTTCCCGGGTTCCGAAATTGGGACAACGAGCAGCACGTGGGTGAGCTGGCGCAGTTGTGGAACGTCGACCCGCTGGTGATCCCGCACTGGGCCGACCCGACCCATGCCATGGAGATCTTCAGCTATGCGCAGGAGGGCTCGATCGGCTTTTTGTGGATATCGGCCACCAACCCGGCGGTGTCCATGCCGGAGTCGGCGCGAATCCGCCAGATCCTGGCCGGCGAGCAGTGTTTCGTGGTGGTGCAGGACCTCTTCCTGACTGAGACGGCTCGTCTGGCGGATGTGGTGCTGCCGGCCGCCGGGTGGGGCGAGAAGACCGGCACGTTCACCAACGTCAACCGCACCGTGCACCTGTCGGAGAAGGCGGTGGACCCGCCCGGGCAGGCGCGCAGCGATCTGGACATCTTCCTGGCGTACGCCGAGGCGATGGATTTTCGTGATCGCGACGGCGCCCCGCTGGTCGCGTGGCGGACCGCCGAGCAGGCCTTCGACGCGTGGCGGGAGGCGACCCGTGGGCGGCCTGTGGACTACACCGGCCTGTCGTACGAGAAGCTGCGCGGTCCGACCGGCATCCCGTGGCCGGTCAACGAGACGCACCCGGAGGGCACCGACCGGCTCTACAGCGACGCGGTGTTCCCGACCGACACCGACGTCTGCGAGACGTACGGCCATGATCTGCTCACCGGCGCCGCGGTCACCGAGCAGGAACACCGGGCACTGCGCCCGGCCGGCCGGGCGTTTCTCAAGGGTGCCGAGTACGCGCCGGCGCACGAACCGACCAGCGAGGAATATCCACTGCTCTACACCACCGGGCGCACCGTCTATCAGTTCCACACCCGTACCAAGACGGCACGTTCGCGGTCGCTGCGGGAGGCGGCCCCGGACATGTGGGTGGAACTGTCCCCGGCAGGCGAACGAGCTGACCATGACCGTGTGGGATCCGGTATCGAAACAGCCGTACTTCAAGACTGCCGCTTGCCGCGTCCGCAAAGTGCGGGACGGCGGCGGACCGGCGAAGGCACCGACCACCGCCGCCTCCGCACCGGCCACGCCCGGCGTGGTGCCGCAGACGGCCGGGGGAGCGCCGACAACCAGCCGGGTGGTGCCGACACCGGCGTACTCGAACGATCCCGCCTGCGCCGACCCGTCCGGAGGCCACTGATGCACCTGATCGTCTACCTCGGCCTGGTGCACCGTGCCGAGCAGACCTTGGCCGACTCGCTGCGCACGGTCGCGCAGGGCCACGCCCAGCACCCCGACGTGTTCTTCACCTGCCGGACGCTCGCCTCGATGAGCGACGACCACGTCCGTCGTCTGACCCCGATCGTCGAACGGTACGGCGAGCAACGACACGGCGACGACGTCGAGGAACCCGACCGGTTGCACGCCGACGGCCTCACGGACGTACGCACCGGACCGGTCGGGCTGCTGCGCGACCTGCAGGACCTGCACGTGCTCGGCACGCTCGTCCAGACCACGTGGACGGTGATTCGCCAGGCCGCTCAAAGCCTCCGCGACGGTGACCTCATCGCTGTCTGTGAGCACGCGTCGGCGGAAACGTCCCGCCAGCTTTCCTGGCTGAACACCCGGATGAAGGCCGCCGCACCGCAGGCGCTCATCGCCGCTCGCTGACCGCGGTGCGAAATGACTTTTGCCGCGAGCACCTGTTGCGCTGATGCGACCCGCCGCACTCCCGGACCGGCTGGTCCGGGAGTGCGGTGCCAGTGGCGGTCACGCGGGGCCTTGGCCAGCAGTCGATGAGGTGTTGCGAACGAGGACTGATTTGGCGGATCGGGCGGTCGGCTGGGTGTCTCAGGACTTGGAGATGGCGTCCACGAGGTCGCCGACGGGGCGGTCGGACAGGGCGCGGGCCACGTCGGCGAGCGCGACCATGCCGACCAGGTTGTGACCGTCGATGACCGGCAACCGCCGCACCTGGTGCGAGCCCATGGTGCGCAGGATTTCCCCGGCGTCGTCGTCCGCGCCGATCGTGACGGGTTTGCCCTGGGCGAGCTCGCCGGCGGTGACTTCGGCCGGGTTCCGGCCCTGCGCGATGGCCTTGACGACGATGTCGCGGTCGGTGAGCATGCCCTTGAGCCGATTGTCCTGGCCGCAGATGGGCAGGGAACCGACGTCGAGCTGGGCCATCTTCTGGGCGGCGTCAGCCAGGGATTCGTTCTCTCCGATGCATGTCACGTCCGGGGTCATGATCTCTCTTGCACTGGGCATGAGCTTTCTCCTCGTCGGTGGATGCGATATGTCGGTCGCATACCCGGGCATCCGACGTTGATGCGTCCGCAGCGAACAGGATCACTTATCACTGTTCGTCCGCTGCGAGGCGCAGCTTGTGCCAGGGGACTTCTTGGGCGTTGCGGCGCAGGATGAGCCGCGCGAGGTGTTCGAGGATCCAGGGCCGGGTCATCTCACGGCGTTCGTAGCCGAGCAGCCTGCCCCAGTGGTGGTGGACGACGATGGCGGCGGTGACCCGTTGGTGAGTGCCGTCCGGGGCGGGTTCGGTGATCAGGTCGGCGATGCGGCCGATCGGCTTGCCGGTGTCGTCGTGCACGCGCCGGCCGAGGATGTCGCTGGCGCGACCGGTGCGCGGGTCAGGACTCATGGGTGGCTCCCGGGATCCGTTGGATCAGGTGATCCCTGAGCCAGGTCTCCAGCGGCGGGTCTTGCAGCAGCGCGCGGCTGACGGACAGGTTGACGGCGCTGCCGATGTTGGCGACCAGGTCGATGCTGATGCGCATGGGTGGGCGGTCCGGGGAGTCGGACAGGCGCCTTGCGGTGCCGGCGATCCACCGGCCGAGCCGGCCGCCGATGCGGTCGCCGAGGACTGCCTGGCCGAGGAGCAGGGCGGTGACGTGTGGGGTGCCGGTGTCGTCGTAGGTGAGTTCGACGTCGTCGACCTTGCCGACGGGTGCGCCGTCGGAGTCGATGATCTGCCGGTCGAGCAGGTCGAAGCCGATGAGCATGACTAGCCACCTCCCATCCGGGTGATGATCATGAGGGGTATCGCGGCGACGGCCGCGGCGAGCACGACGACCAGGAAGGTGACGCCGAGGGTGTTGGCGAGCCGGCCGTTGACCCGGTTGCCGAGGTAGCCGCGGTCGTTGGCCACGACGAGGATCGGCAGATAGGTCAACGGCAGGGCCACCGCGCTGAACACCAGGGTGTACTCGGTGAGCTGGATCGGGTCGATGCTGGTCATCAGCACCGCCACACCGGTGAGGATGGCGACCATGACCACGGTGTGGAAGCGGGCCGCGTTGCGCGGCCGGCGTAGTTTTCCCCAGGTCCAGCCGAAGTACTGGGCGACGGTGTAGCCGGCGGACAGGCCGGTCTCCATGGCGGCGCCGAAGGTGGCGGCGAAGAAGCCGAGGATCGCCGCGGCGAGGCCGAGCTTGCCGAGGGCGATCGCTGCGGGCATGGCGACCTGCGACAGGGTGTCCACCGACATCGACAGCGGGTGGAAGACGGTGGCGGAGGTGAGCATCAGGGCGAAGGCGAGCAGGCCGCCCAGCGGGAAGCCGACGAACACGTTGACCCGGGAGGTGATCAGGTCGCGAGTCGTCCAGCGCTCCTCGACCGCACCGGAAGAGAAGAAGAACACCTCGTACGGAGTCAGCGCTGAGGCGAACAGCGCAACGGCGAAGAACCAGTAGGTGCCCCAGTCCTCACCTTGCGGTGGCCCGGGATGGGCGGCCTGCTGCCACAGGCTGCCGTAGTCGGCGGGCAGCCGGAAGAACGCGATCACGAACACGATCAGGACGAGCCCGGTCACCCCGAACACGTTCTCGAGCACGCTGAATTTGACCCGCCACAGCGCCACCCACAGGACGAAGGCGACCACCGGCACCCACAGCAGGTAGTCGACGCTGGTCGCCAGTTGCAGCGCTAGACCGACGCCGCCGAGTTCAGCGCCCAGGGTCAGTACGGTGACCAGCAGCGATCCGGCGAGGTTGGCCAGGGCGACGCGCGGGCCGAGGCGTTCGCGGACCAGGTCGAACACCGGCCGGCCGCTGACCGCGGTGACCCGGCCGGCCATCTCGGCGTATACGCAGATGCCGATCACACCGACCAGCAGAACCCAGGCGTGGGCGATACCGAAGCGAGCGCCCGCTTCGGCATTGGCGACGATGTCGCCGATATCGACGAAGCCGCCGATGGCGGTCAGGATACCCAGGGCGATGGCGAGAAATCTTTTCACGGCCGGCTCACTGGTGTGCCGTGATGAAGTCGTCGAGGTGCTGCGCCAGCGTGTCCAGTTCGGTCGCGCCGCTACGCAGGGTGCTGTTGTCGGTCGCTTGGGAGGTATCGCCGAGGGCGGTCACGGCCGTGGACAGCAGCGGTGCCAGGCCGTCACGTAGTGCCGCCGACCGGGCATCCGGCGGCCCCTGGTTCGCGAACCTCTTCTGCGCTCCCGCCAGAGCCTTGCCGGCGTCGTCGAATGCGGTCCGGGCGAACAACGTGGTCACTCGACCTGCCAGTTGTTGTTCCGCGGTCAGCCGGCCGGTCTGCGCCGCGTCGTGCGCGGACTCGGCCACCTGCAGCATGGTGCGGTGATACACCTGGTAATCCGCCGGCCGGGACAGGGCATAGACGAACCCGGCCCAGAACAGCACCACCGCGGTCACCGCCACGGCGAGCCTCGTCTTCCTCGACATAGATCCACGTATACCCATCCGCCAGAGTTTTAGATCACGTGATGACCCGCGATCACTTCATGACCGGGCCTATCGATCCGACGTGTCGTCTCGTGGTGATTCGTCGCCGCCGGCCGCAGCCATGCGAGCGACTCCGTATCCGAGGAGGGCCACCACTATCCAGGCCATGGAGGCCGTCACGAGGGTGGCCCACAGCGGCCACCGGGTTGCTGCGACGGCGACCACCACGGCGAAGGCGAGCAGACCGATCGTGCCGAAAACACCGCCCCGTGCGTCCTCTCGAGCCTGATGTTCGCCCTCCTGCTTGGCGACAAGTGTCAGGCTGGCGAGCAGGATGGCCGGGAAGGCCAGGAAGACACCGCCGGCGCGGGGACCGCCGATCACAGAGACCAGGCCGGCAACGGCAGAAACGACCGCGCCGAACCCGAAGCGGATGAACCAATCGCGCATGGGCGGCTTACTCAGCTTGCCGCCGCTGGCACGGATGGCGTCCGGCGACTGATCGGTCATGACGTCACCGCGTATCCGGCGGCCGCGACGACGGCCCACCCGGCCAGCGCCGCGGCGGCGCCACGCCAGGCGCCCCAGTGGCGCACCAGCGGAACGGCGAGCAGGCAATACGCGGTGAACGCCACCGCGCCGACCGCCATGCCCCGGCCGGATAGAGCGATATCCTGCGGTGTCTTGAACAGGGCGGTGACCAGGAGGCTCCCGAGTGCCACTGACGGCGCGGCGGACAGAATACCGGCAAACCGCTTCGGCATGAGAATCTGAGCGAGCGCGGCGAAAGCCAGTACCAGCAGGCCGCCGGCGAGGGCTTTCAATGCCACCTCAGCTACGTCTTTACCCACCGGTGAAGCCTCCCTTTCGAAAGAAGGCAATGCTCCGTACGCGTTCCGGAGACACCGTCCATGGCGGTGCTTCCGGAACGGTTGTCTATCCCTCCACGCCGGTGGCTGTGTGTGCGCTGCCGACCGGTTTGGACTGCGGTGACCCGCGCTGCCGCAGATAGATCGCCATCGAGGCCACGGCCAGCAACTCCGACTGCCAGTTCTGCGGGGTGCGGTTCCAGAAATCCGGCTCGGTAAGGTATTGCGGCCAGGAGACGGGGTCTTCCAGGTTGCCCAGCTGCTCCTCGTTGTAGGCGACCACGCCGGCGATGGACTAGCCCAGCCAGGACAACAGGAAAAGCAGGCCCATCATCAGACCCAGCGAGTTGGAGAAGAGCCACAGCTTGAACCCGCGCGCTCGGGCCCATTTCGGTGAGCTGTCGTCGGCGTACGTGCCGATCTTCTGGTCCTGCTCTGACTCGCGGCCCGCCTTGCCGAGTTCCTTGGACTCCGGTGAGCCTTTCTGCAGCAGCCACACCGTCAGGAAGGTGTAGAGGAAGAACTGCAGGTATTCCGACTGCCAATTCTCGAGCACGTCGACGCCGAAGCTGGCCGAGGTGATGTACCGCAACAACGACACGGGTGCAGGCCCTCGGAGAGTTGCTGCTGGTTGAAGTCGGCGTGCCCGGCGAAGGCCTGGGCGACCAGCACGATCAGGAAGAGCAGTCCGAACGCCAGGCCGAGGGCATTCTCCCGTAGGAACCGTTTCACCGGTGCAACACCCCCAGCGTCGAGAAATAGATCAGGCCGGCGGCCACGACGAGCAGAAGCAGCACGAATGGGAAACGCATCGCCTCAAACTCCCTGCAGCGTGCAGTGGTACGGCTGGTCGCCTTGGGCACTGCAGCCGGCGGCCACCACCCGCCACCCATCGCCGAAGACCCCCAGGAAAACGGTGTCGTCGGAGAGCCGCACCTGCGCCCACTGCCCGTACACCGCAGTGTCGGCGACCGGACCGGGCATGGGCAGGTCCTCGTCAAGGACCGCTTGAGCACATGGCTTGCCGGCCGACTCCTCCAGCTCCGATGCCGTCTCGGGAGCCAGCACCGCGCACGCCTGGGCGCCGAGCGTGTCGCCCAACTCCTGGCCGCTACACGTGGAGGTCGGATTGGACAACGACGCAGGTCGGTAGGCGTACCCGCCTTCCCACCCTTCGATGATTTCTTCGTCGCTGCACTGCAGATCGTGGGCGATGTCGGTGATTGTCGGCCGCCGGCCGAGCTGGTGGGGAAGCCGGGCGTTGGCTTCCTTGATTTTCAGGTGCAGGTCATGCAGCCGGCGGGGCACCCGGATCATCCAGCCGTGGTCGCGGAAGTAGCGTTTCAGCTCTCCGACGATGGTCGGGATGACGTAGGCGACGAAGTCGCCGCCGAGGTCCGGCTCGAACCGGTCGACGGCCTTGATGAGGCCGATGATCGCGGTTTGCTCGGTGTCTTCCAGGGTGCCGGGACGGATGGCGTAGCGACGCGCCAGCCGGCGGGCCAGCGGCGCCCATGCGGTGATGGCTTGCCGCCGCAGCATCTCGCGGCGCGGGTCGTTGGAGGGCAGGGCCGCCAGTGTTGCGGTGATGCGGGCGGCTTCCGCATCGGCGGCGTCAGCCTCAGCGCGGCCGGCATGACCCGACAGGGCCCGTTCGGCGGTTCCTCCATTGGTCAATACGAGGCGCCTTTCGGGGCCAGTACGGATCTCGACAGCCGTTGTGCCTACTCGCCAACCGGAGGCGTCGACGCCGACAGGGCGAAGTGCTCATTCGACGGCGGCCGTCCTTCAGCGGCGAACTCTAGTCGAACAGCCCACAAGATTCTAGCCGAAAGCATGAAGCACTTACGGTGATGTTCTGAACGAGGACGGTAGCTAACCTCTTGGGGGTCCGGCTTCGCTGCGCATCGCCGCGCTCGTAACGGCCCTGGGATGCCCCGCGACGCCGAAGCTGGTGACTCCGGCAGTACCCCGGTAGCTGTCTCATCCGGCCGGTCATAGGGTGTGGAGCATGGGACAGGCGGAGGCGGCGCGGTGGTTCGACGTCTTCGATGAGATCCTGAGCGGCTCGCACCTGTGGCGACCCGATCAGCTGGCGCCCTCCGTCGAGGCGGCGGTCGTGAGGCTGGGCATGCGTACGACGGTCTGGCTGGTCGACTACGAGCAGATCACGTTGCGGGCGTTACCCGTGCCGGGCCGCGAGACGCCGTCACCGGTCCTGGTCGACGGGTCGTTGCCGGGCCGGGCGTTCGCGCGGGTGGAGTCGATGCCGGCCGCCGCCGACGGCGACCGGCACCGATGGTGGGTGCCGATGGTGAACGGCACGGACCGTCTCGGCGTGGTCGAGTTCGTCGTCACGGCCACCGGTGATGCCCAGGAGCCTGATTTCCTGCGGCGTTGTGAGGTGCTGGCGGGGCTGATCGGGCACCTGATCACCACCTCGTCCGAGCGCGGGGACCACTTCGACGTCGTACGCCGGTCCCGTGAGATGTCGACGGCCTCGGAACTGCTGTGGCAGATGGTGCCACCGTTGACCGCCAGTTGCGACCGCGCGGTCGTGAGCGCCGTTCTGCAGCCCTGCTACGAGGTGGGTGGTGACGGCTTCGATTACACACTCGACGGGGCGGTGGCGCATCTGGTGATCCTCGACGCGGTCGGCAAGGGATTGCGGGCGGCGCTGGCGTGCGCGGTGGCGCTCGCCGCGATCCGGGTCGAGCGCCGGGCCGGCCGCGGGCTCCGGGAACAGGCGAGTGCTGCCGACATGGCGCTACTCGAACAGTTTTCCGACGCGAGGTTCGCCACGGCCGTTCTCGGGCAACTCGATCTCGATACCGGCCGGTTGCGCTATCTCAACGCCGGTCATCCGGCGCCCCTGCTGCTGCGCGACGGCAAGCTCGTCCGGGAACTCCCAGGCGCGCGGCGCATGCCGCTGGGTCTGGCCGATCCGCAGATGCATATCGCGGAGGCGACCTTGGAGCGCGATGACCGGCTGCTGTTCTACACCGACGGCGTCACCGAGGCTCGTACGCCCGGCGGCGAACGATTCGGCCTGTCGCGCCTGGTCGGTCTGGTGGAACGGCATGCCCGCTCCGACCTGGCTGCCCCGGAGATGCTGCGCCGGCTCTCCCACGCCGTGATCGAGCACCAAGGCGGCCTGCCCGACGACGACGCCACGTTGCTGCTGGCGGAATGGTCCGAGGCGGCCGTGCCGAGGACCGTACCCACGACCGGACGGCCGGCCACGAACGAGGAGCCCCGCTGATGTCCGAGCAGATCCTGGACGTCACCACCGAGCACGTGACCGAGTCGGTCGTCGTCCTGACCGCCACCGGCGAGATCGACCGGGACAGCCAGTCGGTGCTCGACGAAGCCGCGGCGTCGGCACTCGCGGACGGCAGTGACCGGCTCGTCATCGACCTCGGCGCGGTCTCGTTCTGCGATTCCAGCGGTTTGAGCCTCTTCGTCCGCCTGCACCGACAGGTCACCGGGCGCGGTGGTTCACTGCGGCTGGCCGGTGCCCAGTCACTGGTGCGCACCGTGCTGGAGGCGACGAACCTCGATCGGCTGTTCCCCGCGTACCCGACCTTGGAGCAGGCGGTGCAGGCCGCTCTGGCGGCCGGCTGAGCGACGCACCTGCCGCCGGCGCTCAGATGCCCTGGGTGAGCAGCCGGCCCGCGGCCCGCGCGAGGTCCGTGCCGGCCTGTCCGGCCCGGATGCACAGGGCAAGGTACGCGTCGTCGGCACCGCAATGAAGTTCGTTCATGATGACGCTCAGCGCGAGCCGGATCGTGGCGCGGATGCTGAGGGCTTCGGCGTAGCCGGTGACCAGTTCCCGGCCGCCCTCGTCCAGCAGGTGCAGGTCGTCGGACCCGGCGGTCGTCCCGCTGCTGTGCTCGTGCACCACACATATGCCGTCGATCAGCGGGGCCATGGCGGCGCTGTCGTGACCGTACAGGTTGAGGGCCGCGATCGGCTCTCCGCGGCTGGCGCACAGCGGGACGGACACCGAGGCGTGCAGGCCGAGACGCGGTGCTTCCTCGTGAAAGTGTGGCCATTGCACGGTGGCGGCGATGTCGGGTACGCCCACCGGTGTGCCCGTGTGCAGCGCTTCGATGCACGGACCGGCGCTGTCGGTGTACTGCGCTTCGTCGACCGCCCGGACGAGTTCGTCGCTCACCGCGACGGTGACGTGCACCCTGCCGGTCAGGGCAGTGACCGATGCGTACGTCGTGGCGCCGATGCGATTGGCGGCCAACTTCGCGATGGCCATGAGTTGGGAGCCGACGTCGTGCGCGTGGTCCGGCGTCCCCGCCAGCGTGACCAGAGCGTTGGCCAGGGGACCTGGCTCTTGGGGATGCGGGTTCGCGGAAGGTTGAACGGCCATGGCTTCTCCCGGGCGGCACAGATCCGGAGCGGCAGAGAGGAACCGTCCGCATACCCACCCGTGCGTGGTTTACTCGGGCGCCTCAGCGGCCGGCCATCGTCGGAGAAACTGCTCGCTGACCCCGGGCCGGGTCCCGGTTGCGCCGGCGGGACAGCACACCCCGGAGGAGTGGAAAGGCCTTCGTGGTTTCCCGCAGGTTTCGTCCACCGCTCGACGGGCATGACCGACGACGGAGGTCGACGCATGACGACGGGAATCCTGGCGGGAATGGCGGCAGGCGCGGCGGGGACGGCAGCGCTCGACGCCGCGACGTATTTGGACATGACGGTTCGGGGGCGAGGGAGCAGCAGCACTCCGCAGGAGACGGTGAAGGCGATCGAGCAGCGGCTGCCGGTCTCCGTACCCGGTGAGGGCGCGACCCGAGAGAACCGGGTGAGTGGCCTCGCCAGCCTGTCGGGCATCGCCACGGGGGTCGGCGTGGGTGCCGTCTTCGGTGTGCTGCACCATGCCGGTCTGCGACTGCCGAAGCCGATCGGCGTGGTTCTCGTGGCGCTCAGCGCGATGGCGTCGACCGACGTTTCCATGGCCCGGTTGCGGGTGAGTGACCCGCGCGGGTGGTCGGCGACCGACTGGCTCAGCGACCTGGTGCCGCACCTGTTCTACGGTGCCGTCACGTACGCCACCCTGGAGGCACTGGACCGGCCCTGACCGCCGGTTCAAGCGGTGCGAACCGCGACGACGATGGAAGGCCCGAGCCGCGCCGTCACGACGACTTGTTTCCGGGCTCCTTGGTACGGGTGTCGAACTGGCTGTGGCCGTTCGGGCACTTGGGGATCTTGTGGCCTTCTTGCACGTGCACTGTCGCGTTGCACGTAGCACAGTGGAAGTCCCCGGTTTTCTCTGCTTTTTCGCCGGCATGTGCGGCCATGGTGGGTTCCTCTCTCGGCGGTCGAACTCGCGGTCCTACTCGGTGGGCACAGCAGCGAATCACGCGAGATTTGTCAGAACCGAGGTGCCGTGGCAAAGCCGCGTACGGGCTCGGACCAGGCCCTCGGGTCGCGCCAGGGGAAGGTGTGCGCGAGATTTCCGGTACGCCCGGACGGGGCTCGCCGACCGCCCGGCCGCGCATCCGGCCCAGCACCCCGTCGTGGAACGAGGTGGCGACGTCCTGCGGGAAGGCCGGCATGCGGGGATTCGTACCCGTGCGGATCGGGCATGAACCGTCTTGGAGGTGCCATGAAGCTGCCACGGGAGATCGCCGGGTTCGACTCGGCGTCGGCCATGGTGGTGGCGCTTGCCCGGTTCCTGCACGGCCGGGACACGCCGCCCCTCGGCAAACCCGTATTCGGGGCGCTGCGCCCGGTCGCCGCCGTGGCGGCCCGGCTGCCCGAGGGCACCCGGCAATGGATCTACAGCATGTTCAGCGGTGCCGAGGGCCGCCCCGAGGCCGAGGTCGCGCGGTTCGACGCGGACGCGGTGGCGAGGGCGATCGCCGGCGTCTATCCGCGCCGTCGTTACCCGGCCGTGGCGATCGGTTCCTCGAACGGCGCTCTCACTCACCTGTACGCCGCGCTGGGAGTGCCGTGGCTGCCGCAGACGATGCTGCTGCCCGTACGTCAGCGGGGGATTTCGCCCGACGATCCGGCGCGCGCCGTACATGCGTTCGACCGCACCGCCCGCGCGCTGCTGGACCGTAACCCGGATCTGGTGCTGCACCACATGCACGATCCGAACCAGGACCGGCTCACCCTGCGCCGGATGGCGTACTTCCGGGTGAAGCGCACCCGGTTGGGCCCCGCCTACGAGCAGTTCCTCACCGATGTCCTGGAACCGGACGGGACCGTCCTGCTGGCCGAATGCGGGCAGCAGTGGCCGGTCACGACCGTTGGCGAACGGCACGTTTTCCAGTTCGGTGCCGTTGGTGGCATGCCGCCGGCGGAGTACCGCGAGGCCGGCGCCCCGCTGGCGGACTACCTGCGCCGTTACCGGGCCCCGGTGCGTCGGTGGCAGGCGCCGCCCGCGGACGCCGACGCGCCGGAGGCGGAGTGGGGCTTCGAGCCGGGGCTGCGGGAGGACGTCACCACGTTCGCCACCCGGCGTGGTTTTCGGGTGCAACGGCTGTCCTTCGACGAGGCGGAGGATGTCAGTTCGCTCGTGGCGGATCTCTACCGGTGGTGGTACGCCCAACGGGGGCTGCCGGCCACCAGGCTGCTGGTCGACTCGTTCATGATGCTGGATCCCTGGTGGACGCTGCGGATCGGTGCCGTGCCGTACTGGACCGCCTTTCCGGTCCGGCCCTCGCTCGACCGGCTGCACCATTACCTGGACGAGGCAGACCCGTACGACTTCGTGCAACTCGGACTGTTCTGCCACGGCGTCGACTCGGTCGGCATGGCCGGCGCGGACCAGTGGCGCACCGTCCTGCGGCGGGCCCGATCGGCCGGCAGCTTCGCCGGTGTCTCACCGCGGCGGTACCCCAGCGATCCGCAGACGTTCTTCAACTTTCAGCGGGCGCTGCGAGCTGTGCCGGACCGGCACGCCCTGCCGCCGCCGCTGCCGCTGGCCACCGCTGCCGCGTTCCTGCACGATCGGGCGGCCCGCTACCCGCAGATCCGGACCGGAACCGTTTGAGCGGAATGTCAGCGGGCACGCATCGGACTATCAACGTCGAAGGAGGTTGTGATGCCGGCGAGCAAGGACATGCCGAGCACGATCAAGCGGTCGCCGAAGAAGGCGCAGGAAACCTACGCCAAGACACACGATTCGGCGGTCGAGGAGTACGGCGAGGGTGAGCGCGCCCACCGCACCGCGTTCGCCTCGCTCAAACACTCGTTCGAGAAGTCCGGGGACCATTGGGAGCCCAAGGAGAAGAAGGGCCCGAGCGACGCCAAGGCCGCCGGCGGCCGGGACACGAAGGCGAGGACGGCCGGTGGCGTGGACGCGAACGCCAGCAAGCAGCACCTGCTGGAGCAGGCGAGGAAACTCCAGATCAGCGGCCGCAGCCGGATGACGAAATCCGAGTTGGTCGACGCGATCGAGAAGGCCAATGCCTCGAGCACCCGCAAAGCACGAGGTAAGTAGCGGCGACGGGCGTGCGACGGGCGGCGAAGCTGCCGGGCCTCCGGCCCTCGTCGGGCACGGCAGCGCCGCGGACACGGTTCACCGACGCATACTGCGGGATCGCACGGGTAACCGGGCCGCATGACGAACAACCCGATCCAGTTGCAGAAGTACCTGAGTGGCGTGGACTACCCGACCGACAAGCAGACTCTCGTCAAGACGGCGAAGGACCAGGGCGCCGACGACGACGTGATCCAGACGCTGGAGAGCCTGCCGTTCGACCGCTACAACTCACCCAACGACGTGAGCGAGGCCTTCGGCAAGCGGTGAGCAGAGTGCGCGCCCCGGCGCCCGATCGCATGATGCGGCGGCCGCTCCTCGCGGGCGCCGCATCGCTGTCGACCAGGCGGATGATGACGGTATACCGGCCATTCGGGCGGGCGTCGGCGCACGGTCAGGCGGCAGTATCACCGCGCGGCACCGTACCGCGGTGCGCCCGGCGATCGCCGGGGCGCCTGTCTTGCCGGATGCGGCTGAACGTTTTAAAGTCGCTTGCGGGTCAAGCCGCGTGCCCGTCGTATTCCGGCCGGCGGAAGGCGTATTCTCATTGAGCCTTCAACCAAATTTCCGGTCGCCGGAGCGTGCGACAGTTGCCTCGATCACCGACACCGACGACACGGTGACCGCGATGATCTACCGTCACGCCGAGCCGATGGTGCCCGAAGCGGGCCTGTACTTGGTCGTCATCTCGGTCGACGGTGATGTGGAATGCGACGCCGCCGCATACCTCGACCACATCCTGCAGCAAGCGATGAAGGACGGAACGCCGGTCTGCTGTGACCTGACCGGGACCGAGTTCTTCGGTGCGGCGGGGGCGACGGTCGCGCGACACGCCGCACACCGCGCCGCCGAGGCCGGCTCCGTGTTCCTGCTCCGGGGCGTGCACGGCATATCGGCACTCGTTCTCGAGGTGGTCGGCTTCGACCAGTCCCTGATCATTACGACCGATCCCTGATGCCGGGGTGGACGGCGGCTCCGCCACCGGCGTCCACGGCACACACCGCAAAGTCGATCTCGCCGAACGGGGTTCAAATCCGTGGCCGGGGTACCTATGCAGCGCCGAAGAACCCCGCATGTGAGGCTACGAGCCAGTCGACTGGTGCTGAGAGCGGAGAAAGAATTGCTCAGGGACGTTGTGGTCGTCGGCGGCTCCGCCGGTGCGCTGAAGGCATTGCAGCAGTTGGTGGCCTACCTGCCCGCAGACCTGCCGGCTGCCGTGCTGGTGGCGACCCATCTGGCGCCGAGCGCGCCGAGCAAGGTCGCCGCGACCCTGGCCCGGGCCGGCGCACTGCCCGCCGTAGATGCGGCCGACGGCATGCCCATGACCGCCGGCCGCATCTACACGGCGGTGCCCGACCGGCACCTCGTCATCGACGATCACGACGTGTTGCGGCTGAGCCGCGGGCCGCGGGAGAACCGTGTGCGTCCGGCTGTCGACGCGCTGTTCCGCTCGGCCGCTCGGTGGTGCGGCCCCCGGGTGATCGGGGTGGTGCTGTCGGGCGCCCTCGACGACGGGGCGGCCGGCCTCGCCGCGGTTGCCGAACGCGGCGGCACCGGTCTGGTCCAGCAGCCCGGAGAGGCCGCGTTCGACGGTATGCCCCGGGCGGCTCTCGTCGCTGTGCGCGGCGCCGTGGCGCTTCCCGCGGCCCAGCTGGCGCGGAGGATCACCGAACTTGCCGGCCGGCCGGTACGCGCTGTGCCCTCCGGCCCCTCAGAGGCGCTGATCTGGGAGACTGACATGATCCGGGACGGCAATTCGAGGACCACGCACGTCGGCCAACCGGTGGGACTCGGGTGCCCCGAGTGCAGCGGCGGCATGAGGTCAGTGACGACTGGCAACGCCGTGCACTTCGTCTGCCACACCGGACACTCGTATTCGCCGGAGACTTTTCTGGCCGCCCGCGACGACACCATCGAATCTGCCGTCTGGACCGTGCTGAGCGGCCTGCAGGAAAAGGTCACAGTGCTCGAGGATCTGGCCGAGCGCGCGACGCGGGCGGGGGACGACGAAGGACACCGGCGTCATCGTTCCGCCGCCGGGCACATCAGCCGCGCCGCCCGGCTGCTCCAAGAGCAGCTGGTCGCCGAGGGGCCCGTCCGTTTCGCTTACAGCGAGAGCCGTGCCGATGGCGAGGCCGGCTGAACGGCAGCGACGACGATGCGCCGCGGCCCTTCCGATGATCATCGCTACGAGCAGGCCGGGTCGCCGGATACCCGCTGATCCGGCGATTTCACGTGGTGCTGAGCCGATGAAGGACGGGAGACGCGACCGGCGAGGTCCTGGATGGGTGGTGACCAGCTCTGCGGGTAGCGCCAGCAGAAACTGTGCGTTCCCGGGAGCTCGATGTATGAGCCACCGGCAAGGGCCGCGACCCGGCGACCCCATTGCGGCGTGCTGAGCCGATCGTCGCGTCCGCGGATGACCAGCACCGGCATGGTCAATGCGGCTACCGGCTGCTCCAAGTCATGGCGCAGATGTTCACGCAGGACATGAAACAGCCTCCGGAACCCGACGCGTTTGCGTTCGGGCTTGTGCACCTCGTCGAGGCTTTTGGGATCCCCGCGGCGGTCGGCCCACCAGCGGGCGAACACTCGCACCGGGCCGCGCGCGATCGGGTCGACGGTGGGACCGGCGAGCACGACCCCGACGATGTCGCGGGGCCGCCGCCGCGCCGTTTCGGCGGCGACCTGGGTGCCGCTGGAGTGCCCTGCGAGGATCACCGGGCCGAGCCGGCGGCTGTCGAGCCAGTCGGCGACCGAAGCCGCGAACTCGGTCACGGACAGTTCGTGAGGTGGTTCGCCGCTTCCGCTGCAGCCGGGCAGGTCGATCAGGTGGACGCGCGTCCAGCTGCTCAGCGCCCCGACGCCCGGCAGCAGATAGTCACTGACCGTCATGCCCTGCACTATCACGATCTCCGGTACGCCACGACGCGGTTCACCCACGGTCCGACTGCGCATGCTGCCCAGCACCCCGTCGTGGAACGAGGCCGTCACATCGGTGGGGAGCACCGGCCGGTAGTTTTTCTCACGGCCCATGGCAGTCGGTGTACCCCCGAAAGGACGCACGATGCGCCGGCTTATTCCTGGTTCTGCTCGATGACCTGTACGGCGGCGTCCGTGAAGGTGGTGGTGCCGGCCTCGGCGGCCCGCGTGCGCAGCACGAGATAGGCGCCATCGGCGAACGGGCGTGAATCGTCCGTTGCGCCGCCGATGAGACCCCTTTACAAGTCGACGTGGTCGTCACCGGCAACATTCCAACGGCGCTCTTCGACGCGTTCATGGGCCGCGACCCGGTCGGCTCGGGCCGCGAATGTCCGGCGCGTCGCCGCTATCTGGTCCTCGGTGTCGGGTTCCGTGACCGGCGAGGTTCTTCGTCAGGCAGCGGCGTGCGCCACCGGGCACTGTCGACCGCGCAGTCGGCCAGAGGCGCGGACGGTGTCATCATTGTGCTGGAGACCGGTGAGGTGCCACGGCCGCCGATCGCGTTTGAGCCGCCCTACCAGGGGAAGTCGCCACGAAACGAGAGGTCTCGACAGTGACGATGGACTGCTCGGTAGAGAATCTGGGCGATGTCCTGGTGGCGGTGCTTACGGGCCGGCTGGGTCTCGCCGACGTCGCCCGGCTGCGGCTGCGCCTCGTCAAGTGCCTGGCCGAGCAGCCCGAGGCGCTGCTCGTGGACCTGTCGGGCTGCACAGTCGCGGAGCCACTGGCACTCACCGTCTTCGCGGCGGTGTCCAGCCAGGCGGTGCGCTGGCCCGGCATCCCGGTACTGCTCTGTGCGGCGGCCGGGCGGACGCAGGCACTGCTGAGCCGGGCGGCGTTCCGCCATATCCCGCAGTTTTCCAGCGTCGACGCGGCCCGCGACCACGCCGCGGCCTACCGACAGACCCTGCCGCGGCTCACCGAGGAGTTCCTGCCGCTCTCCGGTGCGGCCCGGCACGCGAGGAACGTGGCCACCGACGCCTGCCTGCGCTGGGATCTTCCACACCTGATCGGACCGGCCAGCCTGATCGTCAGCGAACTCGTCAGCAACGTGATCGATCACGCGAACACGATGGCGACGCTGCGGTTGTCGCTGCGCCCCCGCTATCTGACCATCGCCGTGCGGGACGGATCGCTGGTCGAGCCAGTCTGGCCCGGCATGCAGCCCAGCACCGACGCCAAGCCCAGCTTCCGCGGCCGCGGCCTGCTCCTCGTGGAGACGATCGCGCACAGCTGCGGCTGCCTGCCCACGGAAGGGGGGAAGGTGGTCTGGGCGTCGCTGGCGGCCTGAGGGCCGGTCCACGCTCAGCGGCGCTTGTCCTCCGAAAGTAATTTCGCCAAGCCGGACACCTTGAGGACGTGGAAAACATACGGCTGGGCGCCGGTCAGGCACAGTCCGACGTCGGCCAGCTCGGCGGCCGAAGCGGCATCGAGGAGCGCGGCGACGCCCGCCGCATCGACCAGAGGCACGCCGACCAGGTCCACGATCACCCTCTCCGGGCGGGCGGCGACCGCGTTGTGCAGGGCGGCCCGGAGCCGGCCCGAGGTGTCCCGGTCGAGCTCGCCGCGGGTTCGGACGATCAGCACGCCGTCGTCGCGGCGGCTGGTCAACTCCAGGCCGTGATGATCGGGCAGGGCGGTGCCTTCCCAGGGCGGTAGTACGTCGTTCAGCATGGCCTCGCGTAGCCAGGTCAGCGCGCGGGTGAGGAGCCGGGACACATGCATCTGGGAGATGCCCAGTTCGGCGGCGATCTCCGTCTGGGTGCGGTTGCCGTAGAACCGCAAGGCAAGGATGTGACGATCACGAGCCGGCAACCGGAGCAGCAACATGGACAAGGTGATCTTGTCGTCCACCGATTCGAGGGCATGGTCGGAGGTGGCCAGCAGGTCGCCGAACTCGTACGAGCCGTCACCGCCGGTCACCGGCGTGTTCAGCGACATCGGTGCGTAGCCGCGGCTGGACTTCACAGCCTCGATCACCTCGTACTCGCTCACGCCGAGCCGGTCGGCGACTTCGGCTCGAGTCGGTGTGCGGGCCAGTTCACCGGTCAACTCCGCGACCGCGCGCCGGGCCGCCAGGCTGAGGTCCTGGAGGCCGCGAGGAACGTGCACGCCCCAGGCCTTGTCCCGGAAGTAGCGCTTGATCTCGCCGGTGATCGTCATGACGGCATACGCTGTGAACGATCCGCGGCCCGGCTCGTACCGGTCGATGGCTTTCACCAGGCCCAAGCGGGCGACCTGTTCGAGGTCCTCGACCGCCTCGCCACGGCCGCGATAGCGGCGGGCCAACCGACCGGCGAACGTCAGGCATCCGATGGTGAACTCGTCACGGAGGGTGGCTCGTTCATCGGCGGAGGCTGCAGCGGCTGACCGGTCGAAGTACGCGAATGCCGCGGCGTCAAGATCCTCGAATGCACCATCTGCGGAAGTCCGATCATCCCTCGCCATCGGTATACGCTCTCCCCTCTTCCGCCGGGACGCCCTTCCGTCGAATTTGCCCGTGGGCTTGCCGGCTCAAACCGCAAGCCGATCAGCCGGCGACCTCGGAAATCACCTGGCCCGAACAAAAGTCCGCGGGTGTTGGCCCCCGGCGATGCCCGGTCATGCCTCATGCCGACCGGGAATCCAGCTGTCGCTCAGTTCCCCTCTCGTCCGATTAATGCCGGTCGGTCCGGTAGCGGAGTAGTGACGAACTCGCGCGGGCCATACCATGGACGTGTGAGCTAGCCGGAGGCGAATCTGCTGGGCCCGGGCGGGCGGAACCGCAGTCTCCCCGGACCCGACGACGTCGCGGACGAGCGGGTCGCGGACGAGCGCGAACGGGTTGCGGACGAGCGCAGCGGGTCGCGGAGGAGCGGAAGCGCGCCGCGGACGACCGCGATCAGGTCGCGGCCGAGCGGGACCGGACGGCGGATGAGCGGGATCGGGTGGCGGATGAGCGGGAGGAACGGCTCGACGCCTTGCAGGAACGGCTCGACGAGCGGTCACGCCGGCTCCGGGCCAGCAGCGATGCTCGCATCGACGAGACGCTTGCGCTGCTCGCGGAAGGGCGCGAAGCCGTGGAGAGATCCGGGCTCGGCTGGACCGGAGCGAGGCCGCCTTACGGGCCAGTGTCCGACGCGTCGATCGTGAGCAGGCCGAGATCGATCGGGAAACTACGCGGAGCGCACGGGACATCGATCCTGCGTAGCGCGTGCCGCGTCCCCGTGGCGTCGGCGGTCATCACTTGAGGAAACCAAGTACTGGACACGAAGCCTGCATCAGGGACCGAACTGGCCGAGCATCCGTGGGCGGCATTGGCGTCGGCGCAGACTGAACATGCTGGCTGATCGCCCAGGTCGGATCGACGTTTGCCGAGGAGAGCTCGCTGTCCGCGACGATCACGCGGGCGAAGTGCGGTAGCGTCGCGGGGCATACCGCCGCGTACTTCCTGGATGGCTGTGATGGAACCGATTGATCCACATTTTGAGGCGCTCCTTGTCTATCTGAAAGAAGCACGCGGTTTCGACTTCACGGGCTACAAGCGGTCCGGTCTGATGCGGCGGGTGAACCGCCGGATGAGCCAGGTCGACGTCCACGACTACCAGAGTTATCTGGATTTTCTGCAGGTTCATCCGGACGAGTTCACCACGTTGTTCAACACGATTCTGATCAACGTCACGGGCTTCTTCCGGGACGCCGATTCATGGAATTTTTTGCGTGCCGAGGTGCTGGAGCCGTTGATCCGGGCGAAGCCGGCGGACTCGGTGATCCGCATCTGGTCGGCCGGCTGTGCGTCCGGTGAGGAGGCTTACACGCTGGCGATGACTCTCGCCGAGACACTGGGTCTCGGCGTTTTCCGGGAACGCGTGAAGATCTACGCCACTGATGTGGACGAGGAGCAGCTCAACGAGGCGCGACAGGCGGCGTACGGTGAGCGCGAGATGCAGGCGGTCCCGGCCGAGCTGCGGGAGCGGTATTTCGAGGCGTCGGGTAACCGTTACTTGTTCCGTAAGGATCTGCGTCGTTCGGTGATCTTCGGCCGTAACGACTTGGTACAGGATGCGCCGGTTTCCCGGATCGACTTGCTGGCGTGCCGCAATACATTGATGTACTTCAATGCCGAGACGCAGTCGAAGATCCTTGGCCGGTTCCATTTCGCGTTGGCTGACGGTGGGGTGCTGTTCCTGGGTAAGGCGGAGATGCTGCTGAGCCATGGCAGCCTCTTCGTGCCGATCGATCTGAAGCGGCGGGTGTTCCGACGAGCGCCGCGCGTCTCGCAGGTGCCCGGTGCGATGCTCGCCGAGTCGCCGCGGGTGTCGTCCGCGCCGTTGACCGCCCTCGATCAGTTGCGGGGTGAAGCGATCTCGGCGAGTCCGCTGGCGCAGCTGGTGCTGACCCCGGACGACCTCGTCGCGGTCACGAACCGGCAGTTGGAGAAACAGTTCGGGGTGTCGTCGCGTGATCTCGGCCAGCCGTTTCGCGACCTCGATCTGTCCTATCGCCCGGTCGAGCTGCGCCGCTACATCGAGCAGGCGAAGGTGGAACGGCGCACGTTGCGGATCCCCGATATCCAGTTGGCCCGCGGCGCCGGAGAGACCGTGCATCTGGAGATCCAGGTCAGTCCGCTGACCGATGCCGAGGGCAGCCTACTCGGCGTGAGCGTGATCTTTGATGACGTAAGCGATGCGCGCCGGCTGCAGCACGATCTGGAGCATGCGAATCAGCAGTTGGAGGCGGCGTACGAGGAGTTGCAGTCGACCAACGAAGAGTTGGAGACCACCAACGAAGAGTTGCAGTCGACGGTTGAGGAGTTGGAGACGACCAACGAGGAGTTGCAGTCGACCAACGAGGAACTGGAAACGATGAACGAGGAGATTCAGTCCACCAACGACGAATTGCAGACCATCAATGATCAGTTGCGGGACAGCACACGCCGGCTGGACGAGGCGAACGCGTTCCTCGATACGGTGCTGACAAGTCTGGAGGCGGGCGTCGCCGTGGTCGACCGGGACCTGCGAATCGAGGTGTGGAATCGCCGGGCAGAGGATCTGTGGGGCCTGCGGGCCGAGGAGGTCACCGGACAGCACTTCCTCAACCTCGACATCGGCCTGCCGCTCGAAAAACTGCGCCCGCTGTTGCGGGGCGCGCTCGGTGGGGAGAGCGGCGAGGCAGCCGTCGACGCCGTCAACCGCCGCGGCCGCTCATTGACGGTCCGAGTGGTCAGCACCCCGCTGAACGGGCGCAGTACCGGGGCCAACTCGGACGGTGCCATCATCGTGATGGAGGCCGAAGACTGACGGCCGCGTCGAACCGGTTCGGGCCACGGCACACAGCGTTGGTCGGGCCACGGCACAGCGTTGCCGGTCGCCGCAGGACAGGCGTCCGGCGGCCCGCTGAGTGCGACGGCGGCGATGCGCGGGCTCAGCTCGTGTACCAGTCTTTCCGGTCTGAACGCCCAGGATGCCCGGTCTGAACGGCCCTTACCTCACTGCCGACAACGTGGTCCCCTTCCGGTCACGGATGAGGTGAGACCTTCACCGCCTCACGCTTGCCGCAACGGCGGGGCCCGGTCGCTGCGAGCGGTGCCCGATACGCCGGCGATGCTCCCTTCCATAACCCAAGCGGTTCGCAAAGTCGCCGCCCGGGACAAACCACCCCGGGGCATGCACGCGATGTCGGGCGACATCCGGTAGGTCGGCCTGGGTCGATTCAGCGATGCAGGTAGGCGCGAATGGTGGTGCCGCCCGAGGTGGTGTGGACCCGGACAAGATCGCACAGCTGGTTGACCAGCAGCAGGCCCCGGCCGCCGCCGAGCGCGTCGGGCGGCACCGGGATACGTCCCGCGAGGGGATCGGTGAGGCGCCCGTTGTCCGCGAGCTGGCAGACCAGCTGGTCATCGTCGGTCCAGAGGGCGAGTTTCCCTGTTCCGCCGCCGTGCCGGACGGTGTTGGTCGTCAGCTCGTTCACGGCCAGCACCAGGTCGGTTGTGCGCTGCGGTGGCAGACCGGCCCGGTGGGCGTGCTCGGCGACCATGCGCCGAACGGCCGGCAGGGCGAACACGTCGACGGTGACGGTGGCCGCATGCGGTGGCGGGTCGGGCAACGGCAGGTTGAAGGCCGCGGCGACCGCGACGGGCTCGTCGTAGTGGATGCTGTCGAAGCCGCCCTCGGCGTCGATCATGATCGGGTGGGTCTTGTAGGCATCCTCGATCCACGCCGGGTCGAGCAGCCGGGTGTTGTAAGGGCACAGGATCGTGGCCGGCCGGCCGGTGAACGCAGCGTTGATCAGCGCTTCGTGCTGGGCGCATGCCGGGTATTCGGTGGCGCTGCGGCCGGCCCAGATCGGTTCGCCGATCAGCCGGACCCGGCGCCCCGGATGGGCGTTGGCGAAGGCCAGCAGAACGGTGGGGATGATCCGGCCCGGATTGCGGCCGGCCACCATCATGTCGCGCAACAGTATCCGCTCGGCGTCCGCGCCCAGAGCGTCCCGGATCAAGGCGAGGTTGCCGGCGGGCACCGCCACCGCGACCGGTTCCCCGGCGGCCAGGCCCTCCCGGATGAACGGGACGGTGCCTGCCAGGTATTCGTCGTCGTCGCGGTACAGCAGCGCCGGGTGGGTGAACGCTTCCGCGGTGGTCGTACTCATGCGATCAGCTCCGTCCGGTGGCGCTGCTGAGGCGTACCGCCGGCAGTCCGGCGAACACGATCACCGGATCACCGACGGCGAGGCCGGCCGCGACGGTGAGCGCGATCACCTTGAGCCGGTCATGACAGCACCGACAAGAGCGCAGACGTGATCATCGAGCTGGAGCCCGTGCACCGTTCCACGCCTTCCACCTCGATTACCTCGCGTGTCGTCGATCCCTATTGTGCACCCAACGACCGCAACGTCGTCGCACCAGTACCCTCGCCTCTGGTCATCTGCGATCCCGGCGACACGACGTCGTTCACGTGCCGTCGGCGCCGGTCAAGATATCCAGCAGGCCGGTCGCCTGCATTACTCGGCGGGTCATCCCGCTCGGGTTGCCCGCCATGACAGCAACGCCATGGCCAGCACCGACCGTCCGGGCCACGAGTATCGCACTCAGTTCGTCGCAGATGAGAAGTTTGTGGCCGCTCGGGGAGCCTTCGCGGAGTGTCTCGCGCTGGAGGACTTCACAGATACCGCCCAGAACCAGGAAGCTGCGGTTTATGCCGGGCCAGACTCGCTTCCCGAGGATGTGCAGCGATGGATGCGCGAGCCGCGGGTAGGAGCCCGGCAGCTGGCGAAACGGATATACCAGATGATCATTCGTCCTGGTGATGCGATGGAGTCAGCTGACGTGTCCGACAGAGTGCTCGTTCCGCCGGACGCCATCTTCCAAAATTTTCCCACGATAAGCTGCACTTCGGACAGTCCTACTTCGCGCACGTCTTACGTGGCCTACGCGGCCAACCGCCGGCGTACGTGCTCGAAATTCAAGCTGGCGAAGCGCCGCCGCTCGGGCCCGAGTTTGACGAAATCGGCGGCATCATCGTCCTCACGATCTGACAATCGCAAACTTTAGGCGAGGATCGCGGGGCCCAGATTGCGCCGGCGGCTTGCGTGCTGGCGCAACAGGTCGGCGGAGGCGTTGACCGCGGCGCGGGCGATCTCTCGGAACACCTGCCAGTAAGTGTCGACGGTGGTGACTGCGCTGGAATGGCCCAGCACCTGCTGGATGGCGTGCGGCTCTACCCCGGCGGCGCCCATCAGGCTGGCCGCCTCGTGCCGCAGATCGTGCAGCCGGATCGGCGGCAGGTCGTGGAGTTTGACGAGCCGGGCGAACCTGCGGGTCAGATAGTCCGGGCTGACCGGTCTGCCGTCCGGTAGCAGGAACATCGCCCCGTCCGGGTTCAAGCTCTCGCGGCGCGGATTGGCAGCTACCTTCAGCCAGTGCCGGCGGCAGGCTTCGTTCGTGACGTCGTCCAGCGGCACGATCCGGGTCCCGGCGAGACCCCGCGGGCTCGGCTCGGTGATCGCCGCTTCCCGCGCCGCGATCGCGGCTTCCTCGGACGGGAAGCCACCGCGGCGTATTCGTTGCCTTTGGCCGTCGACGTCGGTGACCTTGATCCAGTAATACCAGCGTCCGTGGGACGGATCTTCCAGCATGTGGCACCGGCCACCCCACTGCCGGCCCGTCAACGGCTCCGGGCACGCACACCTCCGGTACACCGTCCCCGGGATCGACGGTGCTCCAGAAGCCGGGCGTGGACCCCGGACATTGGGCCGGCACCTGCGCAAACCGCCGTCCAGCCAGTGGCCGGTGTTACGTGTTGCTTCCTTCATGATCGAATTCCTTACTAGCTTCAAAGAGCTGAGTAGGGACTCGCCATCCGAAGGGTTGAAGGTTCAGTCCACGCGGTGCACCAACAACAAAAGAGCCGATCTGTGAGTCCAGAACCGGACTCACAGTCGACTCACGTCTACCAGCAAGCGATCTTGCGATCGCCATACCTGCTGTTCACTGCTTGGTGCGCCGCGTAGGACTTGAACCTACAACCCGCGGATTAAGAGTCTGCGATCTTGAATATCGCGGGCTCTCGCGGCGTACCGCCTGGTGTCAGTTTTAGCAGCTCAGGTGGCCGGTGGCATGCCGCGGCATGCCACCGGCTGACGCCCCGTTCCGGGACTGGAACGTCCCCCAATGTTCCCCCAAGGGCCAGCCGCGGTGGCTTGAGTCGCAATCCCTATTCAGGCCGCCATCGCTGGTCCGCCCGGCGGAGCGCCGAGTCAACAAGGACCGTCCGAGGCCGGGTGCTGCTTGTCGGAGGGGAGAAGAGAGAAGTGGGCGGGACTTGACGCGATGGCCCGGCGTGGAGCGGCGTGCCTGACCAATGGGAAGGCTGCAAGCCGATGCGCGGACCTTCGATCGCTGGCTGTCGTGCTTGCGCGATTGGTGAGGTGCGACCATTTGATGCTCAGTTAGGCCGCGTTTGCTCGGAGGATGTCGTTGACCACCTGCTGAGGAAGGTCTTGGCAGGCGTCTCTACGGCGGTCTTGGGTGATTAGGCGAGGTAGAAGTCGTGGTTGCTCGGGGTGCCCGAGTGGTACTGGCTCGCGCCGGCGCCAGCCTCGAGCCGAGGCGGCTTTGATGGCAGCGAGATAGCTGGCGGGATCCATCGTCTCGAGGGTTTTCGCGCGCATGAGCAGGGCTGCGAGTGATACCTGCCAGTGCTGTTTGAGCTTGAAGAGTGCCTGCCAGTCGGCTTTGCTGGGCAAGTCCTGGATGATGTCGGCGCGGGGCATGAGGAAGGCTGCGGCGAACCAATGTGCCTGGTCTTCGACGGCTTTGAGGCCCCATACCCGCTCGTTGTGCATGACCAGATGCCCTAGTTCATGGGCAGCGTCGAAGCGTGACCGAGCACGATCGTCTTTGTCGGCGCCGAGTACAACGACGGGGCGGTCGTGGAACGGCAGTGAGAAGGCGTCGACATCGCCGGTGTCGAGCGGCAGGCGGGTAACGACGATGCCATGCTGTTCCATCAGGGCAACAACGTCTTCGATCGGCCCTGGCGGCACACCCCAAGCTCTCCGGACGTCTGCGGCGATCTCTTCAATCGCATCGCGTTCAGCCTCGATGTCGGGGGCGGCTTGCAGGAAGTTAACGGGCGGCAACTCGTCCGATTTGCATGATCTTGCGAGGTCGTGCGCGATGTGCGCTAGCGCTCGCGCACGTCGGCGCTGTTTTACCGGTGTACGGCGGGTGGCGCGGAAGAACCCCTCGTGGGTTTCCAGGATTTCCGAGGTCAAGAAGCCGACCGGTACTTCAAGTGCTTCCGCAAGCCTGGTGATCGTGTCTTCTGCCGGCCGGGTTGAACCCGACTCGAACTGACCCACGGCAGCCGGCGTCATCGAGACGTGGCGCGCCAGTTCGTTCTGGTTCCACATCTTCAGCTCGCGGGCGACGCGGAGCCGGTCGGGCATGAAGGTCGCTTCGGCCATGGTGCCCCCTTTCCCCTTATCGCAGTCGGATCCTCTCAGCTCGGTCAACCGGCTGCTCACGCGACCCGGCAGATCCGAGCGTGTCCAGCCCTGATCACCCGTTTGGGCGAAGATCTTGCGGAAGCAGGTGTGCAAAAGTAAAGTGAACTCCGTGCGGATCTTGTATCCGCAATACAGGTGGAACTCTGTGCATAAACCTATCTCGGCGGGGGTCGTTGAGGGCGCCAGTACGGATGACTGCACCCAGGGCCTGGCCATGTGGCCAGGCCGCCGCGAACGAAAGGGAAGCCATGACGACTAATGAGCACGCGGACCACAGGCACGTCACGATCATCGTGAACACCCGCCGCTTTGAGTGGCACAGCCGGCAGATCAGCTACGAGGAGGTCTACGAGCTCGCCTTCCCGAACCAGCCGCTCGGCGATGGCGATACTGCCACGGTCGAGTACTCCCGGGGTGGGCACGGCCACGGCACGGGGTCGCTGACGTCCGGCCACAAGGTCGAGGTCAAGGACGGGATGGTGTTCGATGTCTACCGCACCACTCGTTCGTGACCCGTCGACGTCGCGGCTTCTGGACGACGGGTACGACCTCGCCGTCCGGGGCGGCCACCTGATCGTTCGCCAGATCCCGTACGTAACCCCCGCCGGCTTGGTGGCGTACGGGAGTCTGACCTATCCGGTCACCGTCAGCGGGGACCGGATCAGCGACGACAGCGGCGACCATCGGATCTGGTTCATCGGCGACCAGCCGTGCGACGAACGCGGTACGGCTCTGCCCGCTGCGACAGTTCAGCCCCGTGCGATTGCAGACGACCTTGCGGCCAGCTACATGATCTCCAGCAAGCCGCCCGACGGGTATCGGGACCAGTACGCGAAGGTCACCGCCTATGCGCGGATCCTGTCGCATCCCGCCCGAGCTTTGGACCCCACCGTCACCGCCACTCCCGGAGCCCGATGGGACGAGATCGCGGACGATCTGCCCTTCGTCTATCGCGACACCGCTTCCTCCCGGTCTGGACTGGCTCGGCTCAACCAGAAATTCCGTGGGCACCGGATCGCGATTATCGGGCTGGGCGGCACTGGCGGCTACATCCTCGACCAGGTCGCCAAGACCTGGGTGGATGCCGTCGACCTGTTCGACGGCGACCACATGGACAACCACAACGCCTTCCGGGCACCGGGTGCCGTGGCCGAGGCAGACCTCCAGCGCCGTCCGAACAAGGCCGAGTATTACGCCGAGCTATACGGGCACATGCACACCGGCATCACCGCCCACCCGGTGTACCTCGGCAAGTCGAACCTCGGCCTACTGACCGGGTCCACCTTCGTGTTCCTCGCCGCGGCCGACGCCGAGGACCGGCCTGAGATCATGTCATGGCTGACCGACCAGCAGATTCCCTTCGTCGACGTCGGTATGGGCATCGATGAGATCGACGGGCGCCTGTCCGGTCTCCTGCGGATGACCACCCACTTTCCCGACCGGGATGGGCAGGTTCCGCAGAACCCCGTTCCGGCGCAGCGCGGGGCTCCCGATGAATACGACCGCAACATCCAGACCGCAGATCTCAACGCCTTCAACGCACTCATGGCCGTCCTCGCGTGGAAGAAGTACCTCGCCTACTACGCCGAGCACACCCCGGCCATCGAGACGTTCTACAAGGTCTACACCGGGGAAATCCGCAACCAGGCGGCCGGATGAACGCAGTCGGAAGCATCACTTCGGAGTTTGTCGAGAGCTTCCCGACGCCGCTGCAACCGGGCGTGCTCTACGTATCGGTGGCCTACTCGACCGCCGCGCACCTATGCTGCTGCGGCTGCGGCAACGAGGTCGTCACGCCACTGTCCCGTTCACAGTGGGCACTCACGTTCGACGGCCAGGTGTCCCTCCGGCCATCCATCGGCAACTGGGCTTTGCCGTGCAAATCCCACTACGTCATCGACGCCGGCCAGGTCCGGTGGGCACGAACCTTCACCGAATCCCAGATCAAGGTCAACCGGAAGAATGATCGTCGCCTGCTCGCTCAGCAACGAAGCGAGCCGGAACCTAGCCGAACTGACGGCCGCGCCGCAGCTGTCGCACGGGCGTTGCGGCGCATCGTGCCCCCCAAATTCCGCCGCTAGTCGATGTGGCATCCCGTGCGTCACCGCATGGGATGCCACTCCGCAGCGGCGACACTGGTAGCGGAGATCATCAAGCAACTTCCGTCGTACGGGCTCGACCCGGAGGGCGAGCAAGACTCCAAAGATGCGGCCGGCGAGGTGCTGGCCGAAGTGACGCAGCGCAGCCCGAGCCGCGGAAAATGCGCAAGGCGGTGGCCGCGCTCCGCGGTTTCCTCGTGCCGATCGCCACGAGGACGGCCCGGCAGGAGTACAGGAACTCGCTCAGCACGGCATCGACAGCCTGAACCACGCGATTGGGATGTGGGCCAGGCCGGCCTATACAGCCAGGCCAACCCGGCGTCAACAATTCGCTGGCTCAGCCGCGCCAGAGCTCTTCTTCGGCGCACGTCTTGTGGCAGGGGCGCCGCTCGTCGTCGCGGGTCTGAGTTGCCTTCCGGCAGAGGCGGCATGGCAGCGCCTGGCTGGACCAGTGCACGGCCCCGGTCCAGTCCAGAAAGACGGCCGCACGCGGTGCTGGCGGTGATGCAAGCGCAACGCCGTTGACCGGCTCGCCGCGATCGCGCGGGCCAGCTGGCGACGACCAGTGACCGCTTTCCTGTCCGTAGCGGCACGATTGGTCACGAAGCCGAGGGCTCTTGCCGACCCTGATGATCAAGCCGCCGAGTGGTGCGCCCGGGACGGTCGTCTCCGTAGTGTCGACCTTCTCCAGGTCGGAGGCCGGCACCCAGAACCAGACCGACCGGCTGGCGCTCTGAACCACATTGATCGGCACCAAGTCACGTGCGGCGGCTCGGATCACCAGATCATCGAAGCGTTCCAGGGCACGGGCATCGGTCCACGAACCGTGCCACCCGGAGCAACGCCGGCCGGCCTTCTTGTCCGGGCACACCGTGCCCATCCGGGAACACTCCTCGATCATCAGCCCGCGGACACCACCACGGACCGGCAGCTCCGTGTCTGACAGGTACTGGTGCCACTCCATCCGGTCGATGCGCGCCCACGGCGCCTGGTCGATCACCTTCGAGGTGTGGCTGTTCGTCATCCACGCCGGGGTGATCCCGTCGTCGGTCGCCACCTTCGACCGGCGGCGCACCGTCTGAGCCGTGATTGACGAGAGCTGCGGCTCGAAACCGATCTGCACGCCGTCGCCACGGACCAGGACGTCGGTCCGTCGGCGGCGGTGCCTCGGAGTCTGCTCGACCACGGCCTCGAAGCCGCCTGACTCGGCAGCACGAGCGATCCGTTCCTTGAGCGCTTTGTGCTCGTCGCTCTCGCCCGTGGTCGTGTGCTCGCCGCCGTTGATGTGCCGCGCTTCGCGGGTACCGTCCTCGTTCTCGCGCACGTATAGCCACGGCGGGGCATCGGCCGGGTGCTGCGGGTCGACGCACTCGAGCATCCCGGGCTTGCAGTTGTGATGGAGCCGCTTCCACAATCCGGGCAGGTCGGGGCAGCCAAGATCCTCACGGGACAGATCGAGCTCGACGCCGTACTCGACGTACAGCACGTTGGTGCGCATCCGACCACGATAGGTGAGGGGTATGACAGAAACCGGGCGCCGACGGTCCGCCGTACGTCCAGACAGGCGATGGCCGGATAGCCTGCCGGGCGTGGCCCAACGTGCTCCGGAGTCGATGTCGATTTCCATGCCGGGCGGAGCGGCGATTGATGCCGAGCTCCGTCCTGACGACCCAGGCGAGATGGTGGAGCTGACCATGATCGAGCCGGTCCGCCGACGCGTGTTCGAGTGCTGCCCGATCTGTGGTGACCCGGCCACCTCCGAGGAGCACGTCCCGCCGAAACGGATCGGCGGGAAGAAACTGACCTTGACGTGTGAACCGTGCAACAACCGGCTCGGCAGTTACGTGGAGCCAGACCTGATCGACTGGGTCGAGGGCGCGATCTCCCGCCCGCTGCTGCGGTCGGACGCTGTCCAGGGGCCGCGGAAGGAGAAACGGCTGCTGGTGCGCAACACCCCGGCTGGCGAGTTCATCCTGTTGGTCGACGGGCACGCTCATCCGGACCTTGCAGCGATATTGGCGTCCGGCGAAATCGACCTGGACGCTGTCCTGCCAAACTGGGGCCGCTGCAAACTCGCGCTGCTGAAGCACGCGTATCTGGCGGCGTGCTTGACCTACGGGGTACTCGAAGGCGAAGTCGCGGACGAGATTCGCCGCGACCTGGTCTCAGCCCGGGACGCCAAGAGCAGGCAGGACGTACCGATGAGCAGGCAGGCGATGGGCCTCACGGTGTGCCGGACGTACGAACCTACGACGGATGAGCCCGCGATCAGGGCGGTGCTGCACGAACCGGCCGGGGCTGTGGAGGGCGTACTCCTGGTAGGCCGGATCTTTGTGTCCTGGTCGTCGACGGTCTCCGAGGAACTACCGCAGGTAGATCGCCGGGTAAGCCGGACTCTCCAGGTGGGTCCCCCGATCCCGGGCACGGTGATGTCGGTCCGGCCCTGAACGGAACGGGCTGACGAGATTCCCCCGGCACGACTGGGTCAGGTCAGGCAACGCGCATCGCGGTCGCGAGTGCCCGGTGCATCACGGGCACCAGCCGGACCACGTCGTAGCTGTCGGCCGCGTCGTGCGCCCTGATTGTCAGTTGCCGTTGGACGAGGCTGTGCGGGACGCCGCCCGCCGGCAACGAATGGTGCCGTTCACGGCGCCGCTGGACCGGGCTTCCCTGTCTGCCTGTTGTCGGACGCTCGCACTCGCTTCGGTGGGCTCGTTCCGGGTATGACATCGATTCCCAGATGTTCCTTGATCAAGTATTTGAGTTCGGCGCCGTTGATGAGGGTGATGCGGTTGCGTTGGGCGAATTGCTCGCTGGTCCGGCTGAACCATGCCGTGGTGACGAGGACTCCGGTGGTGGCGTTGTGGTCGGTCATGACGCCGGTGAGTGCGTGAACGGCGTCGAGCCCGACGAGTTTGGTCCATCGTTTCGCCTGGATGAGGCAGACTCCGCCGAAGAAGAGATTCTTGCTGGTGGCGACGGCGTCGACGCCACCGTCCTTCGACGGGACGGTTCGCCAGGCTTCGGCGCCCATCGCCGCGAAGAGGTCCTTCACGACATGCTCGAACTCCGTGGGGGACAGTTTCAGGAGGTTGGGGCGGGAGTCGAGGCCGGCCAACTCGTCGGCGGCGTCGACGAACCGGAATCGCTTGAGGTCGAACGCAATGAAGGGCTCGACTGCTTCCATGTCGAAGGGGTTGGGCGAGACGAGGGCGTTGAGATATGCCAGGCACGCCGCGGGGTCTACGTCGGCAAGCACGAGTTCGTCGAACGCGGCTCGTTCGGCCTCGACGCTGATGAGGTGCGGGCGAACCTTCTTGCCGGTGGCACGGTCGGTTGTATTGACTCGTCCGTTGAAGACGACCGCCTCGATCACGCCGGCAGATGTGGCGCGGAAGATCTCGTTTAGTACCCGGAGGGCGATGCACGCGATCAGCCGGGCGTAGCGCTGCTTGATCTCGGGTATTGACCGAGCGACTGGGTCGATCGCATCCCTCGTCTTGATGTAGCGGTACTCCCGAACGGCCGGCACAACCTGTTGACCGGGCAACTCGAACTCCACGACCACGTCGCGATTCTCCGGGCGGTACGCCACCTGCCACGTCGCCGGAAATCCCTGGGGATATCGAGAACCTCGCAGGACTTGGTTCACGAACCACTCCACGGCAGGAGCCTCGCCGACGGCGAACCCGGCAGCGTGCTGGTCGACCTGTCGGTTGTAGGCCGCCACCTTTAAGTCGGCTTCCCCGACCTTACGTTGGTGCGCGATCTGCGCAGCCTGCAAATCTCTCTGACGCTGGGCTTCCGCCGCCAGGTATTCGTCGGTGGCGATTTGGTAGCGGCGCTGTGCAGCCGCCAGGTCTCGACGGTACTGATTCATGCCACCGAACCAGCGGTCGACGCCGCGGGGCTCGACGGGCGCGTATTTTCCCCAGTTCGGCGTGGGGACGGGCTCGGCCAACCGTCCAGGATGAAAGGCCGGTGGCTGCGGTCGCGCCTTCAGCCGAGCGAAGGTGATCGGCGAGCGCCCCAGCACGCCCAGCAGGACCTGGTCGAGGGCCCTGACCTCGTCGGCGAGCTTCGCCGTCTTCGTCTCGGCAAGCTGCTGCTGTTCCACAAGGCGTTGAGCCTGCTGAGCCTTGGCTTGCTCCTTGGCCTGACGAGCCACTTCACGGGCCTGCCGTTCAGCTTCACGCCGTTGCGCAGCAAGTTGCCGCTCCAACTCCGAACGGCCGCGCTGGGCCATTGACACTCCCTACGACTACAGAGGACAACCTTTCGAACACTCTAGGTACCCGAAGGCGGGAGTGGAAAGAGGCGCTGCCGACACTCGAACGGGGAATGCTGCGCCAACTCGGGAAAGGGAAACATTCTGGCCGGCGTTCCACCGGACTCCATCCAGGCGCGGTCGACCTCGATGCATCCCGACGTCCGCGGCCGGGACGCCAACCAAGATTCAGTCGAGGAGGACGTTATGGAAGCCAGCAACGTGGACGGGAACAGCGTGGTGTTTCGCCGTTGTGGATGTCGTGACCGGTCGACGGGTCGGCAGCTGAACGCGAGGTGCCCGCGGCTGGCTGATGCGGCTCATGGGCGGTGGTATTTCGCGGTTCAGGTAACTGCGGCGAACGGACGACGGGCCCGGGTCCGTCGGGGTGGGTACCTGAGTCTGGTGGAGGCTGAGCACGCGCGGCGAGAGTTGCTGGGGTTGCCGGACGCGGCCGCGGCTGGACGTGCATGGACAATGCAGCGCTGGTTGGAGCAGTGGCTGGCCGGAGTGCGGGAACAAGTTCGGCCGTCGACCGCGCGTGGCTACCGCGACCATGTACGGCACTATCTGATCCCACACCTGGGCAAGATCCGCCTCGCGTCGTTGCGTACCGCGCAGGTACAGGCCGCGTTCCGGATCATCGCGTCAGGGAAAACCCGGTCGGGTCGGCTGTTGGCCTCCTCGACGCTGGAACGTATCCGGGCGACGCTACGCAGCGCCCTGTCCGAGGCGATCAGGCAAGGACTGATCAGTAACAACCCGGCGGTCGGGGTGCGGTTGCCGAAACCTCGTCGGGTCCGGCCAGTGGTGTGGACTGCTACCAGGGAGGCCGCGTGGCGTGACGGTGGTTCCCGTCCACTGGTCTCGGTGTGGACACGTCAGCACCTGGCCACGTTCCTCGGCTTCGTCAAGGACGACCCCTTGTTCCCGCTGTGGTGGCTGGTCGCACTGACCGGCCTGCGTCGCGGCGAGGTCACTGCGCTGCGCTGGAGCGACCTCGACCTCGACGAAGGAACCTTGACGGTCCATGAGCAGGTCGTCGTCGTGGACGGTCAGGACATCGTCGGCCCGCCGAAGTCGGCCAGTAGCCGGCGAACGATTGCTCTGGACAAGATCACCACGCGGGTGCTGACTCGCCTCTGGCGTGGCCACCAGCGCACCCTTGCCGCGACCGGACGTAACCGCGCCGGATACGTCTTCGTCGACGCCAAAGGCCAACGGTTACGTCCGGACTACCTGACCCGCCGCCTCGCCACGCTCATCGCAGAATGCGGACTGCCACCGATCCGGCTCCATGATTTGCGGCACGGCGCCGCATCGCTCGCGCTGGCCGCCGGCACCGACCTCAAGGTCGTCCAGGAAATGCTCGGCCACGCCAGCATCGTTACCACCGCCGACATCTACACCAGCGTGCTGTCCGAGGCCGCCCACGCTGCAGCGGAAGCCAGCGCGGCCTTCATACTCGACGCCGCCCGCAACCGCCTCGGACTCGGCGCAGCCTCCCAAGCCTGAAAGGGCGTCGGCGTACGGGCTCAGCGCAGAGCCCCTACGCTGGGAATGCATATAGGTCGATGCCCGTAGGGCTGGCCCGAAGGCATTCGCCAGTCACTCACGCTGAGTCATCGACGGGGTCTGGCCGCGCTCGGGTCGCGGCATGTGAGTATGCGTTCCGTACGGAGTCGCCGCCGTGGTTCGCGGTCCACGAGGTAATCGTGGCTTCTACGGTGGGAAAGTCGGCCGTGGCCAGGACGGTGACGACTATAAGCGTAGGTTCGATGGCGATTCGACGATGCCACCCAGCCGCTGGAACTCGTCGCTCAGCGCTGCGACCTCCGCGTCTACGGGTGGCGTGCCGCGCAGAACGACGAGGATCAGATGCCTCTCAGTGCTCGCCATCGGTGCCGCGTGCCGCATGGTGCGGTGGCCTCATGGTCGGGAGGCGGACGATCAGGCGGTGCTGCTGGCCACCGCCTGAGTCGCTCGTCGCCGTTCTTCAGCCGGTCGTTCAGAGGGCGCAGTCGCCCGCCCGCGCGCGGTACAGCTCGTGGTTGAAGAACGCCAGGAAGCCGTCGGCGGTGTCGGTGTCGAGGGCGGTCTGCGCGGCCGTCTGCACGTTGGGGCCGCC